>DATGCC010000909.1:0-4912 GCA_035312345.1 Rhodothermales bacterium | reverse complement strand
TGGGTCCCCAGTAGAGCATGGCATCGCTTTCTTCGAGGGCCCGTAGCAACTCGCTCAGGTAGATCGAGCGCTCTTCCTTGAGTTGTACGCGCTCGCCCATAAACGTCTTGGTCGTGTCGATGGGCGAGTTCTCGACGGCCCGGAGCGCGCCATATCCGGAGGGCACATAGCCCCGCGAGTATTCGCCGAAGCTCGATCCTTTGGATACTTTGTTGTAGCCTTCTGTGACGGCCCACATGTAGGCGTCCATCACGGTTGTGTTGCGCGAGAACCGGTCGCCCTCTTCGGCGAGGTACATGCGGTACACTTTGAAAATGTTACCAGGACCTGTGTGATACGCCGAGATGCCCGGCACTTCATGGCCTACCGCATTCACATAGCCTCGCAAGAATTGGAAGGCAGGCTCCATCGTTAGCAGCGGATGCCACTCTTCGACCACCTGCACTTTTTTGCCGTAGCCCGTCAGCAGGTCGTAATGGTTGATGTCGTTGAGCCGCAGATTATAGGGCATCATCTGATACCGGCCTCGGGCACCTACCGAAGAGATCAGCTTGTCATTGTTGAACGTCTCGACGGTGCCGATTTCCGTTGCCAGCAGGCTCAGACCCAGGTAGTGCGACAACTTGATTTCGTATTCGATAAAAGGCGCTTCGCGCTCGCGGGCTTCTTCCACCTGGTTTTTGCGCCCCCATTTCACACGGACGGCTTCCTTGGGAATACCTTGCGCCACATACTTTTTGACGAGCCTCCCTGTCGCATCTCGCCGCATTTTGTCGATAGCGCCCCAGTTGGCGGAGCCGGTTTGCTCGAAGGCGCGCCGCTCGTCGTCTAGGGTGTACAACTCCAGTACTTTGTCGGTGCGCTCGTCGTAGACCCGCACCGTAAAGTTGTCATCCTCGCCCTGGCGTTGCATGTACAGCCCGAGGAGGTTGCGAAAAGAAGGAATTAACTGCCGCTTGGTCGCGTCGTTGGGCAACTCGTCGATGGGCAGGCCGAAGTAGGGCTGGAACAGCTTGTCGGGATGGCGGTCGCTTTCGCTGAAGGTGAGGGCGCTTGCCGCGGCTGGAGCCGATGACGGTTTCACCACCTCGGCTTCGATCAAGGGTTGGGAATTGGTAAAGTTGATAAAAATGCTTTGGGCGAGCAGATTAATCCCGCCCGTCAGAAAGAGGAACAAGGGTACTACGACCAGCACGACCAGCAGACCCAGCGCAACACGTCGTCTGGTAAGCGTGGATATCATCAGGTCATTGCCCTCCTCATCAGCTACATCGTTGACGGGGGGCGCCTCTTCAGGCAGGTCATCTGACAGGGGAACAGGCAGCTCGCTCATAAGTGGGGTCGGCGCAGGCCGGAATAGGTGAGTACAAAAGAGCTTGCAGGTAACTGGAAACTACATGGTTTACATGGTTTTATGTAGAAACAACGTAGGAAGTTGCCGGGGAGTTACGGCGGGCCTGTTCGACCAGATGCCGAAACAAGGGCAACATCGCTTCGCCCATGCGTTCTGGGTGGAATTGCACACCAAGAAGCGTGCCCTCTTCGTTCTCGATAGCTTCCACGGTACCGTCGGGCGCAGTGGCCGTCACGCGGAAGGGCGTGCCGGGGCTGGCTACGGCTTGCACATGGCGGGTGTTTACGTCTATCGCGTCTGTTTGTAGCAGCCGATGAAGATGTGATCCTGGTTCGAGCGAAATGGGATGATCTTTGCCATCGCGTTTGCTGCTGTGGACAAACGTGCCTTCGCACTGCCGTTCCACATCGGCGTAAATGGTGCCGCCGAAGCGGGCATTCAGCAGTTGCATGCCATAGCAGATACCGAGGATTGGTTTGCCTGTGTCCAGGAAAGCGTCCAGGATAACGTGGTCGGCGTTCTGGCGAATGGGATCGGTGGTGTTGATGTCATCGGGAAGCGTTCCGATTAAGCCGTCGGTGATGGCCGGGCCGCCCACGATGACCAGCCCGTCGAGCAAGTCGGCAAAGGTGCGGAGCGCTACATCATCTTCGAGCATCGGCACGATCAGCGGCAGGCCACCGGCCCGCTCGACAGCCAGCACATAGGTATGATGCAGGCGCTGTTCATTGTCCTCAAAGGAGGTCGTTATGCCGATGCGAGGAGCCACGTTTTCTGCTGCTGATTTAGGAGGGTGTGTCAAATATATCAACGCTATCCGGGGGCATGGGTTCAGCAAAATAGGGGACTATTTCATAGAGAACAGGATTTTCAAGCCGAACGGCTCCAGAGGCGCACCCAATCGAACAAAGCTGTAATAAGCTGACACCCGCTTAATATTCTACAACGGGGACAGCGTGTTTGAGTGCATGCCGATACATCGCCAAGACGGCAAGGAGATGTTGGCTTTCCTCCAGGGCATGCTGTACATCGCCATCGGCTGTCAGGTTCAACTGACGCATTTCATCCGCCCGTTGGATGATGCGATCCAGGTAGGTATCGAGTTCGTGCTTGACCATCGTTTTCATGGCGACCTCCTCAAAGTCTGTATCCACTACTCTATTCTGCGCCATCAGGCCCTCTATTAGATCATCGGTCAGTTTTACCAAAAATCAAGTAGGCGCATGAGATTTGGGTTCCGGGTGGCACTTACGTCGAGGGAAAGAAGAAGGTGGCTGTCGGCTCGCCATTCCGAAGTAACGGACGCATCCAAGGCCTGTCGGTCAAGGAGGTCGTACAGCGCATGCTTGATGCTGTGGCTGCCGTAGGCCGTGTCGCTCGTCGAGGTGCCATGTACAATTTTGACACTGCTACGCCCACGCTGCGCTGCCTCGCGTATCACCTGTTGCGTCAGATCCAGCGCCTCATCCACCGTCGCGCCGTGCAAATCCAGCGTGACCGTGTGACCATCGTCTTTCAGGGTGGGGTACGGCATTGGGGATTTGGGATTTCCGAATGCGGATTGTCGATTGGAGAGGAAAAGGAGAATGTCATCTCTTCATTTTGCCACCCGCCGGAACGGACCCACGGGTCCGTCCGCAAGGTAAAATCGAAGTTGGTCATTAAAAAAACCTCTCCTTCAACATACAACACCCCGCGATGCAAACATACCGTTCCACGTTCAAATCGGCAGGCCTCGGGCTGGATACGCAGCTTTACCCGATGCGACTCTGGCACAAAGCCAAAAAGCTTGGCATCTGGAATCCGCAGGATCTGGACTTCTCGAGAGATGTACAGGACTGGCTGGCGCTCACCGACCGCGAGCGTGATCTGCTGCTGCGGCTGACGGGCCAGTTTCAGGGAGGGGAGGAGTCGGTGACCTACGATCTGCTGCCGCTGTTGCTGGTGATGGCCGAGGAGGGGCGGCTCGAAGAGGAGATGTTCTTGACGTCTTATCTGTGGGAAGAGGCCAAACATGTCGAGGGGTTCAGCCGGTTCCTCAAAGAGGTAACCGGCACCCACGGCGGCTTGGAGCACTATTACACGGATGCGTACAAAACCATCTTTTTCGATGTGCTGCCTCGTTCGATGAATCGGTTGCGCGAGGACCGAATGCCGGAGACGTTGGCAGAAGCCGCCGTCACGTATCAGATGATCGTGGAAGGCGTTCTTGCCGAGACGGGCTACCACGCCTATTACACCGTCCTCGAACGACACGACCTGCTTCCGGGGCTGCGTGAGATGGTCCGCTACATCCAGCGCGACGAGTCGCGGCACATTGGCTACGGCGTCTTCCTGCTTTCGCGGCTCGTCGCCGAACACGGGGAGGCCATCTGGTCGCTGATCGACCGACAGATGCAGACGCTGATTCCCGTAGCCGTGCAACACATCGGGCAGTCGCTCGAGCCATACGGTGACGACCTGCCCTTTGGCATTACGGTGGATGAGTTCATCGACTTCGGCATGGCACAGTTTCAGAAGCGCTACGCCCGCATCGAGCGCGCCCGGCGGCAGTCGCTGGAGGAGGTGCTTTATGGACGATCTTCGAGTGGTGACGGCACTTTGGATGAAGCAGATTTGTAGATTCAGGCGCATGTTCAAAAGATCGCATCTTCACCCAATGTAGCCCCTACTGCATGGCACGCTCCTTTCTGCAGCAGGCGAAGGAAACCTACCGCACCAGCCTGTTTGACGACATCCTCCCCTTCTGGATAAAACATGGTGTGGATCACGAGTACGGCGGGTTGATGACCTCGCTTGATCGAGACGGCTCCATCCTCGATACCGACAAAGCCATCTGGCCGCAGGGGCGGTTTGCCTGGCTGCTCAGCACGCTCTACACCACCGTGGAGCCACACGAAGAATGGCTCGCACTCGCACAGCAGATGTTAGATTTTTTGCGTCGCTACGGCTTCGATAAAGACGGGCGGATGTTTTTCCTTGTCACGCGGGAGGGCAAACCGCTACGCAAACGCCGCTATGTGTTCTCTGAAGCGTTCACCACGATGGCGCTTGCGGCCTACGCACAGGCAGCCCAGGACGAGGAGGCTGCCACGCAGGCTCGCGATCTCTTCCAGCATTTCCTGCACCTGAGCACCACGCCGGGGTTGCTCGAACCCAAAGTCGATCCAGCAACACGACCGAGCAAAAGCCTGAGCGTGCCGATGATTACGCTCAACCTGGCTCAGGTCATGCGCGACACGCTCGGCGAGCCGTTGGCGGATGCCGTCATTGAGCAGTGCATCGCAGAAATCCGCCGCGACTTCGTCAAGCCAGACCGCGAAGCCGTGATGGAAACGGTAGGAGCGGACGGAGCCGTGCTGGATCATTTCGACGGGCGGCTCCTCAATCCAGGGCACGCTATCGAAGCCGCTGCTTTCATCCTGCATGAAGCCCGATATCGGGGCGGCGACGCGGATCTAACGACGCTCGGCACGACGATGCTCGACTGGATGTGGCGGCAGGGGTGGGACGACGAATTCGGCGGCCTCTACTATTTCCGAGATGTCAACGACCGCC
>DATGCC010000908.1:0-3737 GCA_035312345.1 Rhodothermales bacterium | reverse complement strand
GAGGGGCAGCGGCGCTATGTGGAGAGCCTGAGCGCCTACGCCCGCCAGTTCCTCGAACGGATGGACAAGCCGGATGTGGATCTCATCACCGGCCTTGCGCCTGCCATCGCCATTGAGCAGAAAACCATTTCTAAAAACCCGCGCTCGACGGTAGCGACGCAGACGGAAATCTACGACCACCTGCGCTTGCTTTACGCTCGCATCGGCACCACGCTCTCGCCTGTCAGCGGCGAGCCGGTGACGAAGGACTCGCCGCGTTCGGTGGCGGAGGCATTGCACGAGCGGCTGGATGACAAGACCCGCTTCTACCTTTGCTTTCCGTTCCCCGAGCACAAAAAGGCGTCGGTTAAGAAAGAGTTGGAGACGCTGTTGCAGCGTGGCTTCTTCCGCGTGGTGGTGCTGCCCACCGCCGCACAGACGAAGAAAGGCAAGACCGAGGAAGTCGTTGATCTGAACGAGACGCCACCTAGCAAGGTGCGCGCCGCCCGCGAGCGGCTGCTGGTGCTGGTGGACCGCCTCGCCATCAAAGAAGGTGATGAAGCCAACCAGAGCCGCATCGCCGACTCGGTGGAGCAGGCGTTTCGGGAAGGCGGCGGGCGGTGTGTGGCGCTGGTGGCTAAAGGCGGCAAGCGCCTCGATTTCTCGGAGCACTTCGAGCGCGACGGGATGCGCTTCGAGGAGCCGACGCCGCATCTGTTTTCGTTCAACAGCCCCGTGGGCGCGTGTCCTACCTGCCAGGGCTTCGGGCGCGTGCCGGGCCTCGACGAAGACCTCATCATCCCGAACCCCGACCTCTCGATCCGCCAGGGAGCCATCGCGCCGTTTCGGACGGACCAGTGGAGCAAGTATTTCCGCGACCTGATCCGTGTGGCGTCGCAGGAAGGGATGAACATTGATGTCCCCTACCACCAATTGCCGGAGAAGGACAAGAAGATCGTCTGGAACGGCAAGGATGATTATGCGGGCATCTACGGATTCTTCCGGTTTCTAGAGAAGCACAGCTACAAGATGCACTACCGCATCTACCGCGCTCGCTTCCGGGGCTACTCGACCTGCCCGGACTGCCACGGCCACCGCCTGCGCAAGGACGCGTTGTACGTCCACGTTGGCGACCAGCACATCGGGCAGGTGACGGAACTGACAACGAAAGACGCACAGGACTTCTTTGAGAAGCTGACGTTGAATGAATACGAAGAAGCCGTCGCCGGGCGTGTGCTAGAGGAGATCCGCAAACGGTTGCGCTACCTTGTGGATGTGGGTCTCGACTACCTCTCATTGGACCGGCTTTCGCAGACGCTCTCTGGTGGCGAGAGCCAGCGCATTAATCTTGCGACCAGTCTCGGCTCGTCGCTTGTTGGCTCGCTTTACGTGCTGGACGAGCCGACCATCGGTTTGCATCCCCGCGACACGGACCGCCTCGTCAAAATTCTCGAACACCTGCGCGACATCGGCAACACCGTCATTGTCGTGGAGCACGAGCCGGACGTGATGCGCCGCGCTGACGAAATCGTAGACCTCGGCCCTGGCTCCGGGCGGCTCGGCGGCGAAGTGGTTTTCCAGGGTGACTACGAAGCTATTCTGGACGATGACGATTCGCTAACGGGGGCCTATCTGAGTGGGCGCAAAGAAATTCCCGTTCCTGAAACGCGCCGCCCGGTTGATGAGGAGCGCATGCTCGTTCTCCACAATGCCCGGCAGCACAACCTGAAACGCCTTGACGTGACCTTCCCGCTCGATATGATTGTGTGCGTGACAGGCGTCAGCGGATCCGGCAAATCTACGCTCGTCCACGATACGCTGTATCAGGCGCTGCGCCGCCTGAAAGGCCAGCACGACGGCGAGGCCAAAGTCGGCGCACACGATTCGCTGGAGGGGCACCGCCTCTTCGATGTGGTGGAGATGGTCGATCAGAGTCCCATCGGGCGGACGCCGCGCTCTAACCCGGTGACGTATACAAAGGCGTTCGACGCCATCCGGGCCTTGCTAGCCGATACCCACCAGTCGCAGATTCGCGGGTTGAAGCCGGGGCATTTCTCCTTCAACGTGCCCGGCGGGCGGTGCGAGACGTGCCAGGGCGAAGGCGTCGTCAAAATCGAGATGCAGTTTCTGGCTGATCTGTACCTGGAGTGCGAGGCGTGCAAAGGCAAGCGCTACAAAAAGGACACGCTGGAAATCCGTTACCGGGGTAAGAATGTCGATGACATGCTGAACATGACGGTCGATGAGGCCGTCGAGTTTTTCGCGGATCAGACCGCCGTCATCAACAAGATCCAGGTGTTGCAAGACATCGGCCTGGGCTACCTGACGCTGGGGCAGCCATCGAATACGCTCTCCGGCGGCGAGGCACAGCGCATCAAGCTGGCCGCCCATCTCAGCCGCCGCACCAGCGACCGCATCCTTTATCTGTTCGACGAGCCGACAACGGGTCTCCATTTCGAGGACATTCGCAAGCTACTCGACGCTTTCAATCGTCTCGTCGATGAAGGCCACTCCGTCCTCATCGTAGAGCACAACCTGGATGTCATCAAAAGTGCCGACTGGGTCATCGACCTTGGCCCCGAAGGCGGGCGGCGCGGCGGGTTTGTGGTAGCGGCAGGCACGCCGGAAGAGCTGGCTGCTGACCTGGAAAGCCACACGGGCCGGTATTTGAAGTCGGTTTTGTAGGTTGAGCAGGTGCACGCTGCCTTGTTCACCCTTTTCTCTTATCGGGGGCGGTACAAATCAGTTGGTGATTTATTAACTTATTAGCTTCCCCATCATCCTACTCGATATAACGCGCATTCTTTGACAATGGCCTACACCTACAATTCGTTGCAAGTCGGTGATTCTTTTGAGGTTAATCGATTTATTTCTACAGAGGATGTCCATACCTTTGCCGAAGTTACGGGGGATGATAACCCCATTCACGTCGATGTGGATTATGCGTCGCAGACGCGCTTCGGGAAGCCCATCGTGCATGGGGTGCTGCTACTCGGGATCATTTCCAAGGTGCTGGGCCGAGACTTTCCTGGACATGGCAGCGTGGCGGTAGCGTTGTCTGCCCGCTTCCTGCGCCCGGTGCCGGTCGGATCGGAGGTGACCGTGGAGGTGAAGGTGTTTGAGAAAATTGAAAAGCGCAAGCACGTAAAGGCCCGCATATATGTTTACTACGAAGGCAAAATCGCTGTTGGCGGTGAAGCCACTCTCATTCCGCCCTTAGATCCAGAGGATGAAGATTGATTCTTTTCCTTTCTGCTGAGCTTGGAGTACGCCAAGAGGGCTTTTAGTTCGGGAGCTTCAAAAGCTGCCCGCGTGGAATTTGGTCGTCCAAGTTAACCTGGTTCATGATGGCCAGGTCTTCTGCTGTGAATTGATCGGGCAGGTTGGCAGGCAGGAAGGAGCGGAACGGGGCCGTGCGATCCGCCTGTACAATGCGCAACGCTGTGGGCTGCACGTTCAGGATGTTGGCGTCCGTGACACGGTCGAAGCCCCGGATGGTGCGCAAAAAACCGTCCTGATAGGTATTGAAGGATTGCTTTGCGGCGTAGCCGAGGAAGTTGTAGACCGTGCCGCCATAGGAAATGTAATAGCTGAGCGCCCGCACCGCCACGCCGTCCTGTGTTTGCGCATCGACCAGCACGAAGGCGGCGTCGTTGCCCCCTACCGAGGAGCGCCCGCTATCGACCACCGTGAGGCCCTGCTGCGAGGCAAATTCTGTGGCGGCTTCCTGGGGGGTGCTGGCTTCGGCGAAGGTGAAG
>DATGCC010000907.1:0-6125 GCA_035312345.1 Rhodothermales bacterium | reverse complement strand
CCGTTCAGCCGTCCAGCCCCCCGTACAAACGACGATGATGAGCGCAGCAGCATCGCGCCGGAGGACATCTTTATCCGCGCCGTACCGAGCGCCCGTAGTGCCTACCAGAATGAGCAGGTCACCATCGAATACCAGCTTTTCTTCCGCAACTTCATCCAGCCACGCCACAGCCGCCTCGCCGACTCGTGGGATGCCGAAGGGTTCTGGCGGGAAGAGTTGGAAGTGGAAGCCCGCCCGATGCCACGCGTGACGATTGAAAACGGACTGCGCTACAACACCATCACGCTCAAACGCGTAGCTGTTTTTCCCACCCGCAATGGCGAATTGCAGGTCGATCCGTTGCGTATCGAGACGGAGGTCTTTGCCCCACGCGGCGGCAGCGACCCGTTCAGCCGGTTTTTCTCATCGGTCAATCCTTACGAATCCATCGAACGGTCTTCGCCTCCGGTCACCATCAATAGCAAGCCGCTGCCATCGGGGGCACCGGAAAGTTTCAACGGAGCCGTGGGTCAGTTCGACATGAACACCCGCGCCACGCGCACCGAGGTAGAAGTCGGCGAGCCGGTCGAGATCCGCGTGGAGATTTCGGGCATCGGCAATGTGGCCGTGCTGCCCGAGCCAACCCTCACCGCCCCGGGCATCTTTGAGGTCTACGACCCGAATGTAGAAACCAACGTGGATAACAGCGGACGGCGGGTGCGAGGCAGCAAAACGTTCACCTATCTGCTCGTGCCTCATTCCAACGGCACCTTCGAGGTCCCTCCTATCGCCTTTTCCTATTTCGATCCGCAGGCCGCGCAGTACCGCACCTTGCAGTCGGATCCATTGACCCTCACCGTCACCGGCACCGCTACCGTGGCTGCGGCAAGCACCGACGGCATGGGACTTCCTGTCGGCGACATCGCTGGCCCACTCCGCGAAGCCAGTTGGGCCCCACTTCATCCACGCCCGCTTTACAAGAACCCATGGACATATGGCCTGCTGGCACTCCCGTTGCTGCTCATCGGTTTTACCTTTGGCTATCGGCGCTACACCACTAAACTAACGACCGACGAAGCCTATGCCCGCAACCGCCGGGCACATCCGCTGGTCCGCAAGCACCTCAAGCAAGCCGATGAACTCCTGCAACAGGATGAGCCTACGTTGTTTTATGCAGAAGTAGAACGCGCCGTCCTTGGCTTCGTAGGCAACCGGCTCAACGTAGCTGAACTGGGCCTGACCCGCACCCAACTCGACGCCCGCCTCGCCAACAACGGCGTCTCCGAGACAACCCGCGCCGACCTGCGCCGCCTGCTCGAAACCTGCGACCTCGCCCGCTTCGCCCCCGAACGCCCGTCCAAAGCCCAGATGGAAACCTCGCTCGACGAAGCCCGCCGCCTCATCGTCACCCTCGACGAAGCCTTCACCCGGCACACCGCTGCCACTGCTACTGCGTGATTGCGATGTACTGTTTTTTGCTTCATGGGAAAGGTCTTGGCGGCGGACGGACACGTCTCGGATGGACACGTCTCGGACGGACACATGGGTCCGTCCCTACAGGTGCCCCACTTGAAGGGTGTCGGAAGCTGGATCCTTTTGCCCAATCCAAAATCAAACATCGAAAATCAAAAATCGTCCTTGTCGTCCTCCTGTTGCTGCTTGCCGTACCAGCCCAAGCACAGGTTAACGACGCTGTCTTGGCCTTCGATGCGGGCAACGAGCAGTTTGAAAAGGGCGCTTACCAGCAAGCCCTGCAATCCTATCAGCAGGCCATTGACGCGGGCTTTGTGAGCGGTGCCCTCTACTACAACATGGGCAATGCCTACTTCCGGCTCGATCAACTCGGGCAGGCGATCCGCTACTATGAGAAAGCCCGGCGGCTCATGCCGGAAAACGCCGAGTTGCAACACAACCTCGATGTGGCACGTTCGCAGATTGCTACGCCCATCTCCTCGCTACCGACGCCCGTATGGGAGACGTGGTGGGATCGGTTCGTGCTGCGGGTAGGCGCGTTTCCCTTTTTCATAGCCGGGCTGCTGTTCTATACGCTCGCCGCCGCGCTCATCGGGCACCGCATCTGGAGCAGCACGCGGAATCCGTGGCTGCGACGCGTCCTGTCGGCATCGCTCATTCTTGGCGTAGTGCTGCTCACCATTGCCTTTGCCGCCTCCCTCAATCCAACGCAGCGTGCCGTGGTCGTCGCCGATACCGCCGCCCTGCGCGAAGCCCCCGCCGACACGGCTGCCACCGAACTGGACGTGCCCGAAGGCGTTCTAGTCGATGTGCTGCAACGGCAAGATACCTGGCTCGAAGTGCGCCTGCCCAATGGCGTCACCGGCTGGATCCAGGCTACCACCACCGCTGACGTTTAGGAGATAAAAAATGGGAAATGGTGATTTGAAACGCTCTCCTTTCTAATTCATCCCCTCATTTCCTATTTTCCATTTTCCCATTCCCAATCTCTCCGCATGGAACCGCTGATCTTCAATAAAACGAGTCCGACCGGTTGGATCGAAGTGATCTGCGGGTCGATGTTCAGCGGCAAGACGGAAGAGTTGATCCGGCGGCTCAAGCGGGCACAGTTTGCGAAGCAGCAGGTCGAAATCTTCAAGCCCGCCATCGACAAGCGCTACAGCGAGGCCAAAGTCGTCTCGCACGATGAGAATGCCATCCCGTCTACGCCCGTCGATACTGCACCGCAGATCCTGCTGATGACGGGCAAAGCCACCGTCATTGCCATCGACGAAGCACAGTTCTTCGGGCTGGAATTGGTGGAAGTGTGTGAGCGGCTAGCCCGGAGCGGCAAGCGCGTTATTGTAGCGGGGCTGGATCAGGATTATCTCGGCCAGCCCTTTGAGCCCATGCCACAGTTGATGGCCGTAGCCGAGCACGTCACCAAGCTGCACGCTATCTGCGTGGTGTGTGGCGCGCCCGCCAACCATTCCCAGCGCCTCGCTCCCAGCGATCAGCGGGTGTTGCTCGGCGCGAAAGATCAATACGAACCCCGCTGCCGCCGCTGCTTCGACCCCTCGTTGTCGGTCCAGGCTTCGCCACCTGCTCAAGCCCCGGCTCCAGAACCCACTGTTGCAACGCAGTCCTCTGACTCCATTACCGAGTAGCCGGCCTCAATAGGGTGTCACAACCCTGGGTCCAGAGAAACACAAATCTTTTCGAGTGCTTGCTTTTTCGCTCCTGGATTCGCAGGTTGTAGCGCCTGTACCTGCAATGTAGTTGGTAGTATCTGGCTTCCGAAATCCTTCCTGTCTATACTGGAGACATACCATGGAACCTCGTCGTGACCCGGAAACGCCTCCTCCTTCTGATCCTACACCGCCTCCCGCATCGGATCCAACACCAACGCCGGCTGCTTCGGATCCTACACCGCAGCCTGCTACCCCTCCTCCTGATAAGCCGTCGCCTGCACCGACTCCCACACCCGCCGCACCGGCTGCTCCAGCGCCTCCACCCACCGCAGGCACCGGCAAGCCCGACCCTGCAAAACGCTTCCTCGCGCTCTTTATCGATGGCATCATCGCAGGTGTCATTTATGGCGTGCTAAGTGCAATCATCCAGGCTATCATTCCCGGCTTCTGGACAGGCCTCTGGATGGGCTCGTTGATCGGAGGTATTGCGGGCGGGGCCTACATGCTCGTGCGCGATGGCCTCGACCTCGACTTTATGAAAGGGCGCTCGCTGGGCAAGAAAATCATCAAGCTCCGCCCTGAGCGGCTCGATGGCGGCCCGATGACCCTGGAAACCTCCATCAAGCGTAACTGGACGTTGTCGCTCGGCTATCTGGGTGCCGTTCCGGTTGTGGGATGGATCCTGGGACTGGCGAGCCTCGGCCTCGGCGTTTATGAGATTTACAAGGTCCTCACCGACCCACAAGGCCGCCGCTGGGGCGACGAACTGGCGGGTACCAAAGTCGTCGAGACGGCCACGTAAATCCATCCAACCTGCACAACCCTACAGCCGGTGATGTCGATGCTTCCGCGTCGGGGTCACCGGCTTTTTTATTTTGCTAGCCCGATGCTTGTTGACTCGCATAGGCCTTTCCATATATCTTCAAAATTCCTCCAACTACTTCTTATCAAAAGAGGTGCCCTCATGCAACAGCTCACTGTCGGAAACATTATTAACGAGGCTATTCAGATCGGCTTAAAGAACATGATTTCGCTGCTTGGAGCCGTTTTGTTATGGCTGCTGACGATATGGATTCCGTATCTCAATGTAGGCACCACCATCGGCCTGTTTGCGATTGTGCTTGCCATGAGCCGCGACGAGGGTTTCTCGCCCGGTGAAGTATTTGACCCTAAATACCGGAAGTATATGGGCGAGTTTTTCTTGCTCATGGGCTTTATGTACTTCGGCACCCTGATAGGATTGGCCTTTTTCGTGATCCCCGGCATGGTGATATCCATTGCCTGGGGCCAGGCCATCTACATTATGTTCGACAAAGGCACCTCGCCCCTGGAAAGCATCAAGCTCAGCAATGAGATCACCTATGGCGAAAAGTGGACCATTTTTATAGGGACCTTTGCGCTGGTCATTGTCCTGTACATCGCTATGTTCATTCTCATCTGGGTGTTTAGCAACTTCAGCGACCTGCTGGCGGGTATCTCCGCGCTGGCGGGCATGGTGGCGATGGTTTCGATTGCCATTGGTGCCCAGGCCTACATCTACCGCGTGCTCAGCCAGCGGTTGGACATGCCTAATGGTGTTTCTGTAGAGGAAAAGCCGACCCTCTGATTGTTTCACCTTCTCTAAAAAAGCCGGTGATATCGATGCGCGTGTGTCGACATCACCGGCTTTTATTTTGGGTGGAATCGCGGATGCTTCACGTCTTTCATCTTGCGCGTCTGCCGAAGGCCTGTTACCTTCGGATCATGGGCATCTGAACTTTTGTTTTACGCACCCCGCTCGCTCCTTTCTGTTCGCGCCTTCGCCTCTTCCGTACCTACCCATGTCTGACCAGCGCTATCTCGTCACCGCCCGCAAGTATCGTCCTACCCTGTTCAAAGAACTGGTCGCGCAAGAGCATGTCACCGAGACGCTCAAAAATGCGATCCGGCTGGACCGGCTGGCGCATGCTTATCTTTTCAGCGGCCCGCGTGGTGTGGGCAAGACGACGGCGGCGCGCATCCTGGCGACGGCGATCAACTGCACCACACTGCTAGAGGAACGGGAGGATCAAGCAGAACCGTGCCGCACCTGCAATTCGTGCCTGTCGTTCGAGGAAGGCCGCAACCTGAGCATCTTCGAGATCGACGCCGCTTCAAACAACAAGGTCGAAGACATCCGCGACCTGCGCGAGACGGTGCGCATCCCGCCGCAGGGTAGCCGCAAGAAGGTGTACATCATTGACGAGGTGCACATGCTCTCCAATGCGGCCTTCAACGCGCTGCTGAAAACACTGGAAGAGCCGCCGCCGCACGTCCTCTTCATCTTCGCCACCACCGAGCCGCATAAGGTGCTGCCGACTATCCTCTCGCGCTGCCAGCGGTTCGACTTCCGCCGGATTCCAGTGCCGGATATCGTGGCGCGGCTTGAGGAAATCTGCACCGAAGAAAGCATCACCGCCGACGAAGCCTCGCTGATGCTGGTGGCCCGCAAAGGCGACGGTGCCCTCCGCGATGCGCTCTCGGCATTCGATCAGGCGGTAGCCCTCTGTGGCACTGATCTTCAGTACACCGACCTTGCCGAAGCACTCCGCGTGGTGGACGTAGACCTTTTCTTCACGGTGACGCAGCATGTGTTGGACCGCAGCAGCGCCGGGATGCTCCACCTTGTCGGTGAAATCATGCAATCGGGCTACGATTTGCAGGAGTTCCTCGTCGGCCTCGCCGAGCACCTGCGCAACCTGCTTGTAGCCCGGACCATGGAGGACACCGCACTCATCGAAGCTGCCGAGGCTACCCGCCAGCGCTACGGCACGACGGCAACCCACTTCTCTGAGTCGGATCTGCTCCGCCTGCTGATGATTGTGGACGAAGCGCAGGAGTCGATCAAGAGCAGCACGCAGCCGCGCATGAAGCTGGAGATGGCGCTGCTCAAGATGGCAAGCCTGGCCCACGCCGCCGACCTGCGTACGGCCCTCCAGCAACTCGACCGACTGGAAAAGATGGCCCGCGAGGGCAAGCTACCTG
>DATGCC010000906.1:0-7479 GCA_035312345.1 Rhodothermales bacterium | reverse complement strand
GCAAGGTCGCCACCGTCATGGGATTGAAAACATGGTGCTCGCCCCCGCGCCGCCACTGGTATCGTCCACCGACGGGCAGATCCAGCATGCCATCGACGGGCACGGGCGGGAACGCGGCTCTGTGATTGATGCGCATCTCTTCGCCTATCTCCTCCAGACCAATCCCGCCGATCCGCGAAATGGTCCCGGTGAAATAGCGATCTACCACATCATCGGCCAGCCCTACCGCTTCAAAAATCTGCGCGCCGTGATAGCTTTGCAGCGTCGAGATGCCCATCTTCGAGAGCACCTTGAGCAAGCCTTTGCCCGCTGCCTTGATAAAGTGTGCTTCGGCTTCCTCCCGGCCCACATCTCCCAGATCACCCCGTTCAGCAAGTTCGCGCACCGAATCCAGCGCGAGGTAGGGGTTGATGGCGCTGGCTCCGTAGCCGATGAGTGCTGCCAGATGATGCACCTCGCGTGGTTCTCCACTTTCGACGATGAGGCTGCACCGCGTCCGCTGCTTCGTGCGGATCAGGTGGTGATGCACCGCCCCGATCGCCAGCAATGCCGGGATAGGTGCCCGCTTCCGGCCTGCCTTTCGATCCGACAGAATCAGCAAGCCATAGCTATTCGTGACCATCTCGGATGCTTGCTTGCTCAGTCGCTCAAGGGCTGACGCGAGCCGTCCTTCGCCCGACGGATCGAACGTGGCATCCAGGGTGATGGTGCGCAGGGGATTTCGGTCGAATGCCCGGAGACGAGCCAGATCGGCATTGGTCAGGATGGGCTGATGCAGGCGTACCTGGCGAGCGTGCTGCGGCGTTTCCTGGAACAGGTCGCCCTCGCCGCCGAGGAAGAGATACAGTGACGTGATGATCTCTTCGCGGATCGCATCCAGCGGCGGGTTGGTAACCTGCGCAAAACGCTGCTTGAAATAATCGTACAGTGGACGGGACTGGTCGGACAGCACGGCGAGGGCGGTATCGTTGCCCATGGAGCCGAGCGGCTCTTTGGCGTCGCGTCCCATCGGGCCGAGGATGAGGCGCAGGTCTTCGAGCGTGTAGCCAAACAGTCGCCGAAGGGTCGTCCGTGCTGAGGGGTCGGTCTTCGGTACATCCGACGGTACGGGCAAATCTTTCAACTTCACCAGATGGTCGTTGAGCCACTGCCGATACGGTTGCCGTCCCGCCATCTTTGCTTTGATCTCTTCATCGGGCACCACGCGGTGCTCTTCCAGATCCACCAGAAACATGTGGCCAGGCTGCAAGCGGCCCTTTTCTTGCACATTGGCGGGGTCAACATTGAGCACGCCCGCTTCAGAGGCGAGGACGACGTAGCCATCCTTTGTGATCGTATAGCGCGAAGGGCGCAGGCCGTTGCGATCCAGCATGGCACCGAGGTAGCGCCCGTCGGTAAAGGGCAGCGTAGCGGGGCCGTCCCATGGCTCCATCAGGCAGGCATGGTATTCGTAAAACGCCCGGCGGTCATCATCCATCGCTTCGTGATGCTCCCACGCCTCTGGGACGAGCATCATCATGGCATGGGGCAATGAGCGTCCGGTGAAGTAGAGTAGTTCGAGCGCGTTGTCGAGGATCAGCGAGTCGCTGCCTGCTTCGTTGAGGACGGGCAACAGCTTCTGCATGTCATCGCCAAAGCGATCCGAATGAAAAACGGCCTCACGGGCTTTCATCCAGTTGACGTTGCCGCGCAGGGTGTTGATTTCGCCGTTGTGGCTGAGGAAGCGGAAAGGTTGCGCCAGCGGCCAGCGGGGCAGCGTGTTGGTCGCAAAGCGCGAATGCACCATGGCCATCGCGCTCGCCATCAGCGGGTCGGCGAGGTCTGGGAAGTAGGGCCCAAGCTGATCGGTCATCAGCATCCCCTTATACACGAGCGTGCGTGTGGAGAGGCTGGCGATGTAGAAAGTATCGCTTTCCTGCATGGTGCGGGCACGGTGCTCAGCGATCTTGCGGATCACATAAAGTTTGCGCTCGAAAGCAGTCCGGTCCAATCCTGTATTACCCACAAAGGCATGCCACATGGTCGGCTCTGCCGCGCGGGCCACGGTACCTAGCTGGATTGCGTCCGTGGGCACAGCACGCCATCCCAGAAAATCTTGCCCTTCCTCCGCCACAATCTGCTCAAAGAGTGCCTGAAGCTGTGCTCGCGGCTCCACTTCCTGGGGCAAGAAAACCATACCTACGCCGTACTGCCCGGCTTCCGGAAGTTCAATACCGATTTGAGGACAGCGTGCTGCGAAGAAGGCATGCGGTACCTGAATCAAGATGCCCGCTCCATCGCCGGTACGCGCATCACATCCGCAGGCCCCCCGGTGCGCCAGACGAACGAGCAGATCCAGTCCCTGCTGCACGATACGGTGCGAGGGCTCGTTGCTGAGGTGACACAGAAAGCCGACACCGCAGGCATCATGTTCAAAGCGCGGATCGTAAAGGCCGTCGGTACAACCTGGATGGGGCATAAGCGCAGGGGGTGAGGGTCACTCCCTCGGCCCTGTGCCTGTCAGGGCTACCTTAACCGAGTGAGTGACGGGTGGGCTAGCCTCCGCTGGGGAGACTAATAAGGTGTCGGGGTAAGGGCACTCTCACCAGGAGAAGGGATGGTATGGGGCAACAATACATATTGAGCATACCACCAATAGCGAGACACCGCAGCATAGCCGTTCCGCTAGGCAAAAGAGTGGAAATACTATGTATGATGCTTCGATACATATTCTGCCTAAAAGCGGATATAGCGTCACATTAACAATAAATCTGCAAAAGCTGCCCCTGTCAAGACGTAGGAAGCCGCACACTCAAGGAGGCACAACCAGGCCAAAATCAGCGGAAGCGGTTCCAGTAAAAATGATTAAGCTTTTTGCTTATTATTATTTAGAATATTATGTGTTTTGGAAATATATACCTCTATTTTCATGGCAAAAAGATTTGATTGCCTAAAAATATTTTTCAGCTTCACAATAATTTAACACTGCCTGGGCCGGATACGCACGAGTAGCCTTCTTCTCCAATAATCCTCTGACCTTCAAAATCGGTCTAAAACGGCTCGCAAGAGCCTTTTCTCGGTCAATGATCTCCGTTGTAATCATCATTTATTTGGTCAATAATACCTTGAAATATGCCGCATCCTTTTTCTGGAAGCGCTACCAGAAAATACATAGTAAATTAATTTTATTAGGAAAGCGATTTTATTTTATGAACTTCTTGATATCAATTGTTCTAATGACTTAAGATAATTAGGAATTTGCATTTCAAACCTAAATAATGCCGCGTGTGACCCCCTGTTGCACTGTAATGCGAATTCGATCACCCAGCCTCGCCAGCAGATGCTTCAACGCGGGGCCTCCTTCACATCAATCCCCAACGATCTATGCGGACGATCCTCTTCATGTTGCTTCTGTTGTTTGCCAGCACCCTGCCCGTATGGGCGCAGGAAGCCGAGCCCGTTCCTCAGGAGACGGTCGAAACGGCTGTAGCGCTGACGCAAACCCACCTCAATTTCGTCTGGACCATTCTCGCTGCCGTTCTGGTCTTTTTCATGCAGGCAGGCTTCGCGCTTCTCGAAACGGGATTTACCCGCTCGAAAAATGCCGTCAACATCATTATGAAGAACGTGATGGACGTGTCGGCAGGGGCGCTCGTGTTTTTCATTCTCGGCTTTGGCCTGATGTTTGGTACCACCCTCGGCGGCTGGATCGGTACGGATGGTTTCTTCTTGAGTGGCCTCGGCGGTGATCCCTGGACGTATGCGTTCTTTGTTTTCCAGGCAGTGTTTGCTGCTACGGCAGCTACGATTGTCTCAGGGGCAGTGGCCGAGCGCACGAAGTTCACAGGATACCTGATCTTCTCGGTCGTCATCACGGGCCTGATCTATCCCGTGTTCGGCTCCTGGGCGTGGGGAAGTCTTTTTAATGGTTCTGGCTGGCTCGAAGCGCTCGGCTTCATCGACTTCGCCGGCTCAACCGTCGTACACTCGGTCGGTGGCTGGGCTGCGCTTGCAGGTGCCATGGTGGTGGGTGCTCGTGTGGGCAAATATGATGAGAACGGCAAACCGCGCCACATCCCCGGTCATAGCCTTCCGCTTGCGGCGTTGGGCGTCTTCATCCTATGGTTCGGCTGGTTCGGTTTCAACGCGGGCTCGACCACTGAGGGCAGCACCGACATCGCGCTCATTGCTATTAACACATTCCTCGCAGCCGGAGCCGGGGCCACCGCGGCTATGCTGGTGACGTGGATACGCAGCGGCAAACCCGATGCCCCGATGACCCTCAACGGTGTGCTGGGCGGGCTGGTTGGTATTACGGCAGGCTGCGCCAACCTCACGCCCGGCTTTGCGATCATAACAGGGTTGGCTGCCGGAGTAATCGTCGTGTATGCGTCCCTCTTCATCGAAAAATTCGTGGATGACGCTGTTGGGGCCGTAGCCGTTCATGGCGTCTGTGGAGCCTGGGGCACGCTGGCGGCGGGCCTCTTCGACAGCGCTGGCATGTTCAACCCGTCCACCATTGGCGTCCAGCTTCTGGGCATTGCCGCGGCGTTCCTATGGACGTTCCCGGTAAGCTATATCATCTTCTCGATCATCAAGAAAACCGTTGGCTTGCGTGTCAATGGCATGCTCGAAGAAATCGGCCTGGACTTGCACGAGCATGACAACCGCGCCTATCCCGAATTCCTCCCAGAAGACGAACTTGCCGCCGCAGAAGTCTGAAAGGGGCTTCGGCGAGTTCTTCAGCAGGCAAAGGCCAGCCTGCATCTATTTCTCACATCGAAAACTGGAACTATGATGAAGACTACCCGACCTTTCTCCTGGTGCTCCTGCCTGGCGCTTCTGGCTCTGCTCACGCTACCGGCAGCAGCGCAACCTGTCAGCCTCGGAGCCGATGTGGTAAGCCGCTATGTGTGGCGCGGTTTCGATTTTGGCGAGTCGGTCAGCGTCCAACCGGCGCTCGCTTTCTCCAAGAGTGGTCTTGAAATTGGCACCTGGGCCTCCTACTCGGTTGGGGCCGAGGGGGCCGGGGCCAATGAGCACGATATCTGGATAGGCTATACCGCCGAGACCGTCAGCGCAGGCAGCTTTTCGCTCGGCGTCACGGATTATTACTTTCCAGCCCCCGATGGCACGGGCTTTTTCTCGTTTGACGGCGACGGCGAAGGGGCGCACTGGATTGAGCCGTATGTGAGCTACACCGGCCCTGCCTCTTTTCCGCTTACCCTCTACGGAGCCGTCTTCGTCCACAATGACCCAGACAACTCTATCTACCTGCAGGCCAGCGCGCCCACAGAAATCGAGGGGATCGGGTTGGAGTTTGTGGCCGGAGCCGTGGCTGGGGAAAGCGGATTTTACGGCACAGAGGGATTTGCGCTTGTGAACCTGGGCGTCACGGCTTCCAAGGACATTCCGATTACGGATCGGTTCGCCCTGCCGGTAAGCGTGTCGTATATCCTCAACCCTGACATGGAACGGACCTATCTGGTGTTCGGGCTTAGTTTCTGACAAGTACCCCCCATCGCTCCGTACCCAAAAAGAAGCCCCGCTGACGCGTTTACCAGTCAGCGGGGCTTCTTCACTCACAAGAACCTACAATCAAAGCGCAGCAGCTTCTTCAGAAGCCCGTTCCTGTCTGCCGGCTCCCTTTTTCTTGAGCAGGACCATCAATACGGAAATATCCGCCGGACTGACGCCGCTGATGCGGGAGGCCTGCCCGAGGTTGTCTGGCTCGATCTTCGCGAGCTTCTCGCGCGCCTCCATCGAAATGGTGTCGATAGCAGCGTAGTCGAAATCATCGGGGATGCGCCATCCTTCCATCTGCGCCATCTTGCGAACCATTTCCTCCTGCCGCTCCACGTACCCGGCGTATTTCAAGTCAATCTCCACGAGTCGGGCGGTCGGCTCCATGCCGGGTGCCGGGGTGATGATGTCGTCCGCCAGCTTTGCATGATCCAGCAAGTCCGAAAGATCCACCTGCGGGCGTAGGGCCAGTTTCACAAGACGCTCCGGCTGGTCGATGGGCGAGGTGCCGACAGCCTCCAGGTAGCTGTTAGCCTGCTCTGGACGGATGTTGGTTTCTTCGAGGGCCTGCATGGTCGTGGCGAGCGCGTCCTGCTTGGCTTTCATGCGCTCGTAGCGTGCTTGCGTAGCCAGGCCAAGTGCATAGCCCAGTTTGGTCAGCCGCAGATCTGCGTTGTCCTGGCGCAGCAAGATGCGATGCTCGGCCCGCGAAGTGAACATGCGGTACGGCTCTTCGGTACCTTTCGCCACAAGGTCGTCGATCAGCACACCGATGTACGCCTGCGAGCGTGGCAGCACTACCGGCTCCTTGCCCCGCAACCGCTGCACGGCATTGATGCCCGCGATGAGCCCCTGCGCCGCTGCCTCTTCGTAGCCCGTTGTCCCGTTGATTTGCCCGGCGAAGAAGAGGCCCTCCACCAGTTTGGTCTCCAGGCTGTAGCGAATTTGATAGGGCGGGAAATAATCGTATTCGATGGCATAGCCGGGCCGCAGCATGTGGACATTTGCCATCCCCGGCACCGTGCGCAGCGCCGCAAACTGTACCTCTTCCGGCAGACTCGTCGAGAAGCCGTTGACGTAGACTTCGTGCGTGTGGCGCCCTTCTGGCTCCAGGAAAAGCTGGTGCCGTTCCTTGTCGGCAAAGCGGTCGATTTTGTCTTCGATAGACGGACAGTAGCGCGGTCCCCGACCCTGAATGCGCCCGGCAAACATGGGGCTGCGGTCGAAGCCGGTGCGCAGCAAGTCGTGCGTCTCCGGTGAGGTGTAGGTGAGCCAGCAGGAAATCTGTTCGTCTGGCAGCGCATCGGTCATGTAGGAAAACGGACTGGCTTCGGGATCGCCCGGCTGCTCCTGCAACACGGCATAATCCAGCGTGCGTCCATCGACGCGGGGCGGCGTGCCCGTCTTGAGCCGCCCGCTCTCGAAGCCGAGGCGGTGCAAGGTACCCGTCAGCCCGGTGGAAGCGCGCTCGCCCATCCGCCCGCCGCCATAGTTGCGCTCGCCGATGTGGATGAGGCCGTTCATAAACGTGCCGCTCGTCAAAATCACACACCGCGCCTTGAACGTCTGGCCGAGCTGGGTCACCACGCCCGTCACTTCACCATCTTCGACGATGAGATCGGTTGCCATATCTGAACGCATGAACAGGTTGGGTACCGACTCCAGTTCTTCGCGGACGGCGGCGGCATAGTCCATCCGGTCGCACTGCGCACGCGGCCCCCACACGGCAGGCCCCTTGCGCTGATTGAGCATCCGAAACTGAATCCCCGCGCGGTCAGTGACGCGGCCCATGATGCCGCCGAGCGCGTCGATCTCACGCACGATGTGCCCTTTTCCGATGCCGCCGATGGCGGGGTTGCACGACATCTTGCCGATGGCTTCCAGATTCATTGTGATGAGCAGGGTACGGGCACCCATCCGTGCTGCTGCCGCGGCCGCTTCCGACCCGGCGTGCCCGCCGCCTACCACAATGACATC
>DATGCC010000905.1:0-5319 GCA_035312345.1 Rhodothermales bacterium | reverse complement strand
GCTGTCCCTTATAGTCCGATGGAAACGCGTGGGCCGCATCGTCGATGACAACGAGACCGTGCCGACCGGCCACCTCATGGATGGTATCCAGGTCGGCAGCAAGGCCAGCCACATGAACCGGCAGGATGGCGCGTGTACGCTCGGTAATAGCGGCTTCTATCTTGTGAGGATCTATGTTGAGGGAGTCAGGCTCAATGTCTACAAGTACCGGCCGGGCATCGAAATAACGAACAACCTCTGCCGTTGCAGCAAAGGTGTAGGACGTCGTGATGACCTCATCGCCTCGTTCTAACCCGATAGCTTCCAGGGCCAGATGCATCGCCGCCGTACAGGAGTTGACTGCGATGGCGTGCTTCGAACCAACAGCTTCAGCAAAGGCGGCTTCAAACTGACGCACCTTGGGACCAGACGTTACCCAGCCAGAGAAGAGAGCCTCCTTGATCTGCTCCAACTCTGCGTCGTCAAGGTCGGGTTGGGCAAAGGGAAGAAAGGTGGTGCGCATTCAACTCGGTGGGTTTTGGGTTTTAAGTTTATCAGTCAGCGCTTCGATAGACTGAGCATGAACGTTGTTTCTCCACGTATGCCGCCAACGCCAGAGGCCCCAAAGAAATCCAATTCCGTAGGATAGGTGCAAAATTAGAAACGCCAGAGGCAAAAGAGGTAATGTTCTTATATCTTTCCGTGCGGTCCACAGGCTGACAGACAGATTAGTTGCCAAATACGGCCCCGCTACTACTAGCCCCCATAGCCAGTTTCCTGTGAACAAGGCTATGCCTATTGTTGCCAAGATTCCTAATACGAAAAGACCAGGTACAAGATGCCGTCCTGAAGGTATGGCTCCGCGCTTTTGGATTACGCGCACCTTGAAATACCCATACTGGAAATACTGACGCCAGAGCTTTCGGAAGCTGGCTCGGCTATAGTAAATGGAACGAATGGACGGATCCATCCAAATGGTGCCCCCAGCCTGCCTCAGCCGAAAATTAAACTCGTCATCCTGATTGCGAACTAGTTCCTCATCAAAAAGGCCAATTTTCTCGAACACCTCCCGTCTGTATGCACCGAACGCTACGGTATCTACAAAAGCCCCCTCCTGTTTCCCTATGCGAAAAGCAACTCCTCCCACCCCAAAGGGTGCACTCTGCGCTAATGCTATTGCCTGAGCCACAAATGTCTCACCGACTGTCTCTATAGATCCTCCTACGCATTCAGCCCTGGTATTGCGGAGAGTCTCAATACAACAGTGCAAATAGTCGGATGCAATCTCGCAATGACCATCCACACGGACAATTACTTCTCCTTTCGCATACTGAAGCGCTTGATTTAGGGCTGTGGGCACAATGCCCGCTGGATTATCGAGGAGTGTGATCGGTACAGTTCCATCTGCAAGTGCGTGCACATACACCCTTGTTGCATCTTCCGACATACCATCGGCAACAATAACCTCAAGCCGATCTTGAGGGTAGTCCTGCGCAAGTACAGCACCGAGACTTTGCCTAATATACTGCGCCTCGTTACGAACAGGCATAATAACCGTTATTAACGGCCACCTATCTGAGTCCTGTACAGCGTATTTCAGCAGGGCGCTCTCAAGTTTTGTGTTACGTATTGAGCGGTCGTTTCATGGCGATACGATACACATCGGCGATGCCCTGTGCACAGGCTTCAAGCGAATACATGGCTCGCGCACGGCGTAGACCGGCCTGCCCGAAACGAGCTCGTAGCTCTGGATTGCCAGCCAAAGTTTCTACATGGCGAGCCAGCGTATCAGTATCGCCTGGAGCAGCAAGCAAACCCGTCTCGCCATGCACAATCAGTTCCCCTACCCCACCATCATTAACACCAATCAGCGGAGCCGCCGTTGCCATTGCTTCTACAAGGATGCGTCCGAACGACTCCTTGGGAGAGGTGTGCATCATAATATCTATTTCCGGTGCTGGATCATACTCGGTATACCCGACAAATTGAATTCTCTTTTGCAGCCCGTGCTTCTCGACAAATTGACGCATGCGGTCTACATAAGCATGCGTCGTTGCACTATCCTGTTTGTTCGGCAGGACCCCGTAGATACGAAACTCAACGGGTAAGGACGAATCAACCTTTGCCGCAGCCTCCACAAACCAGTCGTGCCGCTTCCAGAGCGAAGTTAAGCTACCAATCATGCCGACTACAAGCGGCGTCGTTTCGTATGACGCCCGCGGCTCAAAACGCCCAAGGTCGATGCCGTTGTAGACAACAGCAAGTTTATCCTCGGGTAGCCAATCACGAATGCATTGGGCATTGCGATCTGAATTAGCAACAACGACAGAAGCCAGACGCGACACATATTCCCCCCATGCTTTCCCCTCTATATTGAACCGATATGGCTCTCCAGGCCCAATTAGTTCGCGCACATGCCATACGTGCGGTAATGCAAGCTGCTGTGCTGCCAACCCTCCCTCGATAGTCAAAATAGTATTTGAGTGCAGTAATTCTGCACCAAAGCGGCGCGCAGCTTCTATGGTATTTCGTACAGATGCCCTGCGAAAACCTGTCAGCCATTGCAACTTTGCCTCGATAAAAGGACGCCGCCAAAGCGGAGCACGAGTTTTCTTGTTCCACCAGTAGAGCGGACGTACAACGAGTTCACCTCGCACAGCCTCGCGTAGCCGTTCAAAATCTTCCTGGCGTCCACCATGATGGCAAATTGCGCAAGACTCAATACCGTAGTCTTCACGAAGCTGATGAATCAGACCGAGCGCACTGAAGGCCGAGCCTCCGAAAGCCGAATTCATTACATGCAACACTTTGCGTGGCAATTCAGCGGCCATCCTTTCCCGTGAAGTGAACCGAAGCACCTGGAAAAGCCGAAGCGACTGTAGAATCTTTTTCCAGAAGCTTGTAATAATAGTCAGCATGTGCCCCACCTCTCGGGTGATGGGACCAACCTGCACGGGTATAGAGCCGCTGTGCGGCCTTATTGTCAGAATAGACCGAAAGGCGGAGTGCGCACGCACCAGCAGCACGAGCCTGCGCCTCAAAGGCATCTATGAGTTGTTGTCCGATGCGTTTACCCCGCGCCGCTGGGTGTACGGCAATCCCGACGAGCGAGAAGGTAGGCATCGGCAAGTCAGGGGCGTCGTCCAGAGGGTCGCGTCCACGCCAGGCTTGCCAACGTCCGGCAACCGTCTGCCTGAAATGACCATCGAAGATGAGCCAGGGCCGAAGCAGAATTCCAGCCAGCGCAGGAACAAACACACTGCGATTTAGCGCCTGCGTGTAGCCAAGTGGCGCGCCGACAACGTAGCCTACCGGCTCTCCTGCACGAAGGGCACAAAGCGCAATGGCTTCTTCCCCCTCACAAAACCAGCGCAGAAAAGCGCGCAGATACGGCAGACCAAGCTTGGTGTTGAGGTATCCAGAAAAGGCCATCCGATGCAAAGCTGCCACATCGCGTATTCGATCCAGGCTCATGTGCACCACTTCGATAGATTGTTGCTGCTCTCCAGTCATTTGGTGACACGCCGCCCCACTACAATATAATTTCGACCTAACCAGCGTACCGCCGAGGCAGCAAGTGTTTCCTCCATACGCCGCACTATAGGAAGCGGGGGTACCCAAAAACTACCAATTCGAAATCCATAGCTGAGGTACCTGCATTGCTCAATGACGAAGCCCGATCGCTCTAAACGCAAGCGGACATCCTGTGGAGCATGGAGTTGGCTTGGGCGAAGCGCAATATCCAGATATCGCTCCTTTCCAGTAATCAGGGCTAGAGGGTATGCTACAGCACGTTTCATCCCCCGCTCCAAACGCCGAATTGGAGAGCGTGCATTGGGGAACGAAAGCATACATATACCCCCTGGCTTCAAGAGCACTGCTAGTTGCTCAAACATTGCACCATGATCTTCGATGTATTCCATCACTCCCATTCCCACAATAACATCGAACAACTCCTTACCAGCAGCGACGAGATCGCGTACTTGCCCGACTTGCAAATGGGCGGTCTGTCCGGCACGATCTAGCGTACGCCGTGTGGCCTGAATCATCTCAGGAGAGACATCCAAGCAGGTGAGCCTGTGTCCACGCATAATGAGTTGACAAGCCGTATGGCCTGCACCGCAACCAAACTCCAAAATGTGGCTTTCGGGTAAGACAAACGCATCTACTAGTTGTAGGAGTTGGCGCTGCCGATTGAGATAATCGAAGGCACGACGATGCTCGCTACTATCAGTGTAAAAAGCCTCCCAATTGGCTGCATAGCGGTCGAAGAAAGCACCGGCGTCAGAGGCCGATACCGGCGCAGTAGAAGGCTCTATATCAGTCATAGTTTGCTCAAAGGATGCGATTTAAAACTACTTCGATACGAGGTAGGGCCCCACTTGCAAATATTCGAGACCTGAGTCTCGCAGTACCGCCAAAGCTTCTTCAGCGGTGCGTACAATGGGATAGCCGTGCAGATTGAACGACGTATTGAGTAGCACCGCCCGCCCCGTTCGTGCCTCGAAAGCCTCAAGGATGGCATACATGTCCGGGTTTTGCGCCTCTGTAAGTAATTGCGCCCGGCATGTCAGGTCGGCATTATGCACAGCGGCAATGAGATCGCGGAAAGCGTCTTCACGCGTGTCGAAGGTCATCATCATGTAGGGACTACGTAGCTGTTTCGGGTTATGCAAGTAGTCCTCTTGGCGGTTGGCCTTCACAATCGGTGCGAACGGCATCCAAAAGTCACGCTTTTTAACCATCATGTTGATGACGCGCACGAGGTCCTCATTTTTCGGATCGCCAAGAATGGAGCGATTGCCAAGAGCACGTGCGCCAAACTCCATACGCCCGGCACACCGCGCTATTGGATGCCCGGCTACCAATACATCCGCTACCGCCTCATCGATTTGATGCGGACGGTCGTACGTAAAACCAGACCTGCGCAAAGCAACAAGTGTCTCACGCTCATCGAGATCATCCCCTAGATAATAATGAGCAAGCGATGGCACCGCGACCTCACCAAACCGCTCAGCAGCGGCAAGATAGTAGGCACCTAATGGTAAAGATTCGTCACCACAAGAAGGAAAGGCCTCAAATGATTCGACTGATGCCAACTCAGCGATACACTTGTTGGCCTTCACATTCATAAAAACGCCACCCGCAGCAAGTACACGTGGCACGCCGCTAGCAGCAACTACCTGATCAATCCATGAAGTCAGTAAGGCCTCTGTGAAAGCTTGTAAGCCTGCACTCACCCAGTCAAAACGTTTGCCAAGCAGATCAGCCGTAAGACGATCATTGAGGTCGTTGATGCGCTGGCGGGTGCGGCGCTCGAAGGCCAGTCCATCATCGCGG
>DATGCC010000904.1:0-4362 GCA_035312345.1 Rhodothermales bacterium | reverse complement strand
ACCCGGAAGGGACGCTCTACGCTGCGGTCTATGATCCTGGATTCATTTTTCTTCAAGGTGTCTACCGCTCGGAGGATGGCGGACAAACGTGGATGCAAACGCTGCTTCGCAACGATGAAGACGAACCCCTAGGAGCAACGGCCCTGGCGCTCAGTCCCGATGGCACGGTACTCGCCTCGACGGGTGGCAGCTTGTACACGCTCAATGAGGACGGCAACACCTGGACGCTCCGCACCCGGCACGCTATCAGCACACTGCTTGCACAACCGGATGGGAGTGTGCTAATCGGCGCTTTTGATGGTCTCTACCGTCTCTCACCGGGCAGCAACACGCCCACCCACCTTGCCCTTGTGAACCTTGCCATTCACGATCTTCGTGTTAACGCAGCGGGCGATATATTTGCGGCTACCGACAACGGCGTCTTTCGCTCGAACAATGGCGGCGTAAGCTGGCAAAATGAGAGCGAAGGACTCAGCAATGTCCCTGTGCTTACCCTCGCGCTCAACGCCGAAGAAACCCTTTTTGCCGGTACCGACGGCGATGGCGTTTATCGCACCACCCCTGCGTTCATCCTTACCGACACCGAAACGCCCGCCGATCTGCCCATCCGCGTGGCACTCTCGCAGAATTATCCGAATCCGTTTAACCCGGCAACGACGATTCGCTATCAGCTTGCAGCAAACACACCGGTGCGCCTCGTGATCTTCGATGTGCTCGGGCGTGAGGTAGCTACCCTGATTGATGCCATGCAGACAGCAGGCGCTCACGAAGTCGTTTTCGACGCCACCAATCTGCCCAGTGGCCTTTATCTCTACCGCCTTGAAACAGCAGAGCGGTCTCTTTCTCGCAAGATGTTGCTGCTGAAGTAGTCCCTATCGATTCACGGAACTCATATCGGCGTAGCGATCTCCTTCGGCCACGCCCTTTGGCGAAATGTCGTCGATGCGATCCAGTTCCTCCTGTGTGAAGGTGATCTCCGTCGCAGCCACGTTCTCCTCCAGGTGCTTTGTCGTTGTGGTCCCAGGAATGGGCACGAGGTCGTCGCCCTGCACCAGCACCCAGGCCAACGCGAGTTGCGCAGGTGTGACGCCTTTTTCATCCGCCAGCCGCTCGATCTCGGTGACGACATCCAGGTTCTTGTAAAAGTTATCACCCTGGAAACGCGGTGCATGACGCCGGTAGTCGCCCTCGGGAATGTCTTCTGGCTTCTCGAAGCGTCCCGTCAGAAAGCCCCGTCCGAGCGGGCTGTAGGGTACGAAGCCGATGCCCAGTTCGCGGATGGTGGACAGAATTTCGTCTTCTGGCTCCCGGCTCCAGAGCGAGTATTCGGTCTGCAATGCAGAGATCGGATGAGCTTCATGCCCGCGTCGCAATGTATCAGGAGCCGCTTCCGAGAGACCGACAAAGCGAATTTTGCCCTCCTTTACCAGATCGCCCATCGTCCCGACGGTTTCTTCGATGGGGACCTCAGGATCGACGCGGTGCAGATAATAGAGGTCGATGTGATCTACGCCGAGTCGTTTCAGAGAGCCTTCGCACGATGCGCGCACGTACTCCGGGCGTCCGTTGACGCTTCGATACGTCGGGTCATCGGTGCGCACGATACCAAACTTGGTTGCCAGCACCACCGCATCGCGCCGGTCTTTGATGGCTCGGCCCACCAGCTTTTCATTCTTGTACGGCCCGTACATATCGGCGGTGTCGAGTAGCGTAATGTCCAGATCCAGCGCCCGGTGAATCGTCGCAATCGATTCGTCCTCGTCGGCGGTGCCATAGAATTCTGACATGCCCATGCATCCCAATCCGAGGGCCGAAACCGTTAAGCCCTGTGTACCTAGCGTCCGTTGCTCCATGATGCCTGTCTTCTGGTCAAACAAAAAGGGAGGAGCGTACGGTAAGCAGCAGCGTCACGTTTCTGATAACACCATCCGTAACGAAAAGATATTGCTACCAGCCCTGGAGCTATCGCACAGAGGCGACCTCATCCGCCGACGGCTCCGTCGCCTCAGCAATATGATAATTCGGTGCTTCTTCCATGCGGCGGCGAATAAACATGTCGCCAAGCAAGCCGGTAGAGAAAAGTTGGGCACCGAGCAGGATGAGCAGTGCGCCAAGCAGCAACAGGGGCCGGTCGCTGAGGGGCTTTCCGAAGAAGATTTTGTCGATGCTGAGCCACAGGCTAATAAGAAAGCCACCCAAAAAAGCCAGCGAGCCAAGCATGCCGAAAAAGTGCAGCGGACGTGCAGCGAAGCGCGTGAGAAAGGCAACGGAGACGAGATCGAGAAAGCCACGCAGGAAGCGTTCCAGGCCGAACTTTGTGCGTCCGAACTTGCGCGCCCGGTGCTGCACTACCTTTTCGCCAATACGGTCGTAGCCCTCCCACTTTGCCAATAGCGGAATGTAGCGGTGCATCTCGCCGTAGACGCGGATATGTTTGACGACATCGTGGTGGTAGGCTTTCAGACCACAGTTGAAATCGTGCAACTTGATGCCAGAGACCAGCCGCGTGATGAAGTTGAAGAACCGGCTCGGGATGGTTTTACCAAGTGGATCGTGGCGCTTCTGCTTCCAACCGCTGACGAGGTCGTAGCCGTCGTCGTGCAGCATGGCGACCAGAGGCGGGATCTCGGCAGGGTCGTCTTGCAAGTCGGCGTCCATTGTGATGACGTAGCGCCCACGTACACGCTCGAAGCCCGCTGCCAGCGCCGCGCTCTTGCCATAGTTCCGCCGGAAGCGCAATCCGGTAAACCGTGCATCGCCTGCATGGATTTCCTGGATGACCTCCCACGTCCCATCCCGCGAGCCATCGTCTATGAACCAGACCTCGAAGGAAAGGTCCGCTTCCTCGCACGCTGCCCGGATCTGCCGGGCCAGTTCGGGCAGCGACTCCTCCTCCTCAAAGGCAGGCACCACAACGGACACATCAAGGGCGGAATGCGGTGTGCGAGATGCGGCGTTCACGACAGACGGTGTCGAACGTTGGGTTGAAAGAGGCGACTTCACGGGTCAGATCTGCGTAGGAAAATTAGGAGCAAGCACAGAAACCTCCTGTTGGCCTTCGTTGCCATGAAAAGAGAGGTGACCTTCCAGATCACAGAGCCATACTTCTTTTGCCCCTTTCGCCAGATACAGCACAATCTTTTCCTCCATTTCTGCCGCTGTGTTGGAGGGCGACACAATCTCGACGCAGATTTCCGGCGCTTTGCGATACGGCGTTTCGGCTCCTTGATTTGTCAGAAAGTCATCCGACATCCATGCGACATCGGCCACTTTTGTCCCTTTTGCCGTATCGATAGAACACTCCGTAATGACGCGCCCTTTTGCCATTTTGCTCTTCAGCAAGAAGGCCATTTCAGCTTGTAAAATGCCGTGCTTATTTGAAGCAGGACTCATAATAATCTGCCCCCATTCATTGAGTTCAATCTTAAACGGGAGGTCCTGCAACGCCGGGTGATCCAGCACATCCTGCCAGGTCAGCGGCCCTTCGGGCAGTGTTTGCGTCGCGGTGCTCATATTATACGTCAATCGTGGCGTACTTGGCGTTGCGCTCGATGAACTTGCGGCGCGGCTCTACGGCATCGCCCATCAGCGTCGAGAAGATGCGGTCGGCGGCGGCGGCATCGTCCACGGTGACGAGTTGGAGCATGCGGCGGGCAGGGTCCATCGTGGTGTCCCAGAGCTGGTCCGGGTTCATCTCGCCGAGGCCTTTGTAGCGCTGGATGCTCACTTTGGTGCGGCTGCCCTCCTGCATCTCAGCGACAGCTTGCTGGAGTTGCTCTTCGTTCCAGACGTAGCGCTCGTCTTTGCTTTGCTTGGCCCGATACAGCGGTGGCTGCGCGATGTAGATGAAGCCCTTTTCGACCAGCGGGCGCAAGTGGCGATAGAAGAACGTCAGCAGCAGCGTGCGGATGTGCGCGCCGTCTACGTCGGCGTCCGTCATCACGATGATTTTGTGATAGCGCAGCCCTTCGAAGTGAAACTCTTCCTCGGTGGTGGCAATGCCGGTGCCGAGCGCGGTGATGATGTTCTTGATTTCGTCGTTTTCGAGCACGCGGTCCAGCCGAGCTTTCTCGACGTTGAGGATTTTACCTCGCAACGGAAGAATCGCCTGGAAATGGCGGTCGCGGGCCTGCTTGGCCGAGCCACCTGCCGAGTCGCCCTCAACCAGGTAGACTTCGCATTCTTCGGGATTCCGCGACGAGCAATCGGCCAGTTTGCCGGGGAGGCCGCCGCCGCCAAAAGCATTTTTGCGCTGGACGAGTTCGCGGGCCTTGCGTGCTGCCGCCCGCGCCTGTGCGGCCAGCACCACTTTGTCGATGACACGCTTGGCTTCTTTCGGATGGTCTTCGAGCCAGATGCCCA
>DATGCC010000903.1:0-2414 GCA_035312345.1 Rhodothermales bacterium | reverse complement strand
GCCCACATGCACAACCACGTGCTGCTGGCAGAAAATTCCGTGGGCCTCTGGGAGTACTATGTCGACGATGAAACGATCGAGGAGGATTCCTGGCACGCCAAACTGAACAGCCGGCGCCGCGTATTGAAATCTATTTGTTCGAACTGATCGATCGCTTCGAGCGGTAGTGCGATCAGCATGGGGGATGCCAGCTGGCATCCCCTTTTTTTGTGTGCGCCAGGCATGGCGCTTTCACTTGGGGGGGAAGTCCCCTACGGACCCGGCAGGGGGAACCGTTAGCTCAACGGCAAGGGTGTCCACCGTGAGGTGGAATCTGAAGGAAGCCGCAGGCAAAACGCTGCTCCGACGAACAGGAACCGCATAGGAGGCAGCCGCTCGAGATGAGGAGTCATTGATCTCTAAAGTCCAAAACCTGCACGGAACGAGTGGTTGTATATGCGGCGGAGATAAGCGCGAAGGTGAAGCGCCTTACCCTGGGAGATCTGTTCGGGCGAGTGCCCGGGCAGAAGTCAGCCGCGGGCATAGTAGGCCGAATTCGACCCGGCTGAAGGCCCAAACATGATACGGACGTTTACACGTCCATAAGTAGACAAGAACTGAACGTTCGATGTCACCGCAAGACGCAGATATGAAGGCTGAGAAGCTGGAAGCTCACCTGGAGGGTAGGGAGCGGAACTCCCCAGAGCAAGGGATGAGCGTGTCAGGATACACGGCAGGTTTGGATCACTCTTGTCTTAGGACGAATCGCCTCATGGAGGCAGTAGTCGAAAAGAAGAATATGACACAGGCGTATCGCCGGGTGATGTCGAACAAGGGTGCCGCTGGTATCGACAAGATGGCTGTGGAAAAGATTTGGTCGCTCATCTAAACCGGCACTGGAGCACAATCAAGGACGCTCTGCTTACGGGTGACTACCAACCCTTACCGGTACGGATCGTAGAGATTCCCAAACCGGGAGGTGGGATGCGAAAGCTTGGCATCCCGGCTGTGGTAGACCGCCTGATTCGGCAAGCGCTCTTGCAAGTGCTCACACCTGTGTTTGATCCTGGGTTTTCTAAATCGAGCTACGGCTTTCGCAAAGGCCGCAGCGCGCATGATGCCGTGCTTGCAGCACAGGCGCATGTGGCAGCGGGCCATCGCTGGGTCGTGATATCGATTTGGAGAAATTCTTTGATCGTCTAAACCACGATGTGCTCACGTCCCGGATTGCCCGCAAAGTAGGTGATAAGCGCGTATTACGCCTGATTCGCCGCTACTTGCAGGCCGGAGCGATGACGGGTGGGGTCGTCTCGCAGCGCAGTGAGGGAACGCCTCAGGGCGGACCGATATCGCCGCTTCTGTCGAACATCCTGCTCGACGACCTGGACAAGGAATTGGAAAGACGTAGCCATCGTTTTTGTCGTTACGCCGACGACTGCAATATTTATGTGCGATCGAAGGCAGCGGCCGAACGCGTGATGACCTCGATAACCGGCTTCCTTGCCAGGACGCTTCGTCTGAAGATAAATCCACAGAAAAGCGCCGTAGCCCGCCCGTGGGAGCACACCTTTCTCGGCTACTCGATGACAAACCACAAGGAGCCAAAGCTCAAAGTAGCCAAGAGCTCAGTGGTACGTCTGAAGAAGAAGCTGAAGATGCTTCTGCGGCAAAGTCGCGGACGAAATCTAGGCACTCTCATCGAAACCTTGCGCCCAGTTCTTCGAGGCTGGATTGTTTACTTCCGACTCTCGGAGGTAAGGGGTATCTTTGAGGCGCTTGATGGCTGGATCCGGCGGCGCTTGCGCCTGGTGATCTGGCGTCAGTGGAAGAAGCCGAAAACACGAGCAAAGAACTTGATGAAGCGCGGCCTTGACCAAGCCCGAGCATGTAAATCGGCCTTCAGTGGCCGTGGCCCCTGGTATAACTCAGGAGCATCTCACATGAATCAGGCCTTCAAGGCAGCCTACTTCAAGAATGCGGGACTGCTATCGCTGCAACATGAGTTGATTCGTTTACAATCTTTATCATGAACCGCCGTATACGTGATCCGTACGTACGGTGGTGTGGGAGGTCGGCTCCGGGTTATTGTATCCGGAGCCTCCTACCCGATTTGATGGCACGACGAGGAGCTTTCGGGTCCAATTCCCTGTTACTGACATTCTGCACCTGCCTCGAAATTGACCCAATTTCAAATGTTCTCGATTGTAGAACAGTTCTTTTCAGCTTAGAATTGAAGGTGGTGCGGAATGTCGGCTGTTGTTCTCCGTACTTGCGAAAAACGGAATGAATTGTAGTAAACCCTGCCCGCGTATTCCAATTGAACCGATGCCACTCCCGGTTTAAAATGCGCCATAAGGGACGTCTGGTTTAGGTTAAAGACGTTATTGGATCCATCGTATAGCTGCAAATTTCTGATTAGTGCCTTGTTAATTTAG
>DATGCC010000902.1:0-5764 GCA_035312345.1 Rhodothermales bacterium | reverse complement strand
GACCAGGGGCTGATTGCGCTCAGCAGCGATGCCGTAAAGCCATCGGCGACTGCGCAGGATCTGTTCGTCTTTCCCAACCCGGTGCGGATCACCGGCGAGTTTGCTCCTGATATTTTCATTGATGGGCTTGTAGAGGAGACGCAGTTGCAGGTGGTGGCTCCGCACGGAGCTGTGGTGGCGCAGTTCGATACGCGGGGCGGGCGGGTTCGCTGGGATGGCCGTGACCGCAACCGCGATCTCGTGCCTTCTGGTGTCTATCTCATCGTGGCGGTGGGCAAGAACGGAGAAGGCACGGCCTACGGAAAGGTGGCAGTCATTCGATAGGGGTGATCCACAGAAAGTTCACCGGGGCACAAACCTAGCCGTCTTGCGTTGAGTAGCTATAATCTTTACCTTTCGAGTCCTTTGAAAATCGATGGTGGCCGTAGCTCAGTTGGTTAGAGCGCCAGGTTGTGGCCCTGGAGGTCGGGGGTTCAATTCCCCTCGGTCACCCCTTTCTTTTCAGAAAGCATACGCCGCGTTCGTCTAGGGGTCTAGGACGCCGGCCTTTCACGCCGGTAACACGGGTTCAAATCCCGTACGCGGTACCGTGCAGGACGCCGGTCCCTTTCGAGGGGCTGGCGTCTTTGCGTTTTCTGCTAGGCTGGTTGCATAACAAGCCGCAGTTCAGCATAGCCCGCCAGTTCTCATTTTCGGTTTGCCCCTCTTTATGTTTGCCGAAGGTATGATTAAGTAGGACATGCGCTTAAATCTGTCACCTCATGCAGCCGATACCTTGGTATGGATCCCCCTCTTCTGTTGGACCATTTGTAAAAAGAGGTATGTTGTGGCGATCCTCAAACTCATCAAGCACATTTCCCCCTCAATGAGGGCTGTCTTCGTTGATGGCCTGCTCTATAAGGAATTGTCCGACCACGAGCGCCTTTCCCTCGTCCTTAGGATTTCGATGGACCTGAGCGTACCGGATCAATTGCCTGAGCGGATCTGCGTGGTCGATGCTGAGACCGGGGATCTGCTCGGACTTCAGGGTGTGGTGTATTGAGTCAGGCTGTGCGTTTTTGGGTTGATGCAGGCTTTGGCGAGCGGCAGGAAATCTTGTATGCACCACTCCTTGGGCAGAAAGGATACCAGCGAAAGAGTGCAACAGGTGGCAGGCTGCTCCTCTGATCTTGCGAAAATGCGCACCTAAAAAAGTGCTCACGTCAGCGTAGCCAGCAGGGCCCGCCAGTCTTCGTTTTCGGTTTGCCCTTCCTTGCGTTTGCCGAAGAGATAGCAGAGTACATGGCCCTGGGCGTCGAAGAACTCCAGCGAATGCACATCGCCATCCTTTGTCGGTTTGCGCACGACCCATGCCGACGTGATTTCGCCTTCTTTCACATGCAGGTTGAAGCCAGGATCGAGCACGTTGTACCATCCCCGCACCTCTTTCAGCTTCTTGACCAGCCCCGTGTGAATCTGGATACATCCATGGTTGCCCACAAAGATCATGATGGGCAGTTCGGTGGCGGCAGCCGCTTCGAGAACGGTGCGCAGGCTTGACGTACGCACTTCCCAGGCGTAGTCCTTGCCCGCCAGGCGGAACGCTTGCAGGCGGGTGACTTTGTATTTGCGTAGTAGGAAAATAAAGTCGTGCGTGTCTTTTAATGCGCCCCATGCCTCTCGTAGTTCGGCCTGATCAATGGTGTCATCCGGGCGTTCCGGCTTCGGCGTTTCGGGTGGCTCAACGTGAGTCGAAGAGGATTGGTCGTCGTGGTGATAGGTATCAATGAGCCCCTCAAAGTGATCGACGTTGCTCGTGGAGCGCAGGTGGATCTTGTGGACGGCTACGCCCTGTGGGTCGAAGAACTGGAGGCTGCGTTTCACCCCACCATCGGTTTCATTGACCACGGCGAAGGCAAAATGCCAGTGGCGGAAGAAGATGCGCAGGTCGATGTCTTCATTGAGTGTTTGACCCATCCGGTGATCCGGGATGACCTCGGCGTTGCGGTAGTGGCCTATTTTTTCATGCACGAATCCATCGTTTCGGGTAAGAGCCATCACCTCGCCCAGCCCTTCCAGGTCCAGCAGCAGGTCGTACCAGTCGGGTCGCAGCCGGGTCACGGTGTCGCCACAGCCGGTGGCGACGAGTTCAGCCTCGCTTACGCCAAGGGCGTCGGCAGCATTGCGCGTGCGGATGTGTGGGTTGGACTGGCGGTATGCAGTCCAGGCGTCTTTAAGGTGGGTGGTCGTCTGCGCGTTGTCCATGACGATAAGGGAAAAGGGTTTGTGTAATTAAGAATAAATCTAAATAATAACCAGACAAGTATTGCAAGTGCGGGGCTCTATTATTTAGATTCAGTCTAAATACAATGCAACTCCAAGTGGCAATCCGTTATGCCCCAGGCTTTTCAAGGTTTCGTTTTGCGTCTCGCGCTCCTGGCAGGGATGGTGTTGGCTCTCTCTGTAGATGCACAGGCCCAGGACCCGAGCGCTGATTCTACCATCGTGATGGAGGGGGAACTCGAACCCATCGTGGTGACGGCAACGAAGGGCGAAAAGGAACTGCGCAATGTGCCGGTGCCAACCACGCTCATCACGAAAGACGCAATAACTGCGCAGGGAGCCACCCGCCTCGCCGATCTTCTCGCTGAGCAACCGGGGATGCATCTCGTTTATGATCATGGCAAAGGCATCCAGCTTCAAGGATTGGCCTCTGATTACACGCTCATTCTTATTGATGGAGAGCCGATCATCGGGCGGGTCGCCGGGACGCTCGATCTGGGGCGGTTGACGGTGGCAGGCATCGAGCGCGTGGAGGTCGTGCGTGGGCCATCGTCGTCGTTGTATGGGAGCGAGGCGCTGGCAGGCGTCATCAACATTATCACCCGCAAACCGACACAGCCATGGGCGACGACCATCAGTTCGCGATACGAAACCCACGGCACCGTCGACCTGAACGTGGAGGCCGAAACCACACAGGGATCTGTCGGAGCGCGGATATACGCCAACCGCTATAGCTCGGCAGGCTACGATCTGGCTCCCGATGCACTGGGGCAGACGGTGCCGCGCTTTACAGACTATACGGTGGGCGGGCGATTCGACCTGGATGCCAGCGAGCAAACCAAACTCAACATTTCTGCACGGGGCAACTGGCAGGACCAGTCGGATACAGTAGGTATTCTGGAGGGCACCGAGCAGGTGCCGCACGACAACCAGGCCAACCAGACCGATTGGAATGTCTCGCCCTCCATCATGCATCGCCTCAACAACAGCCTCAAACTGACAGGCACGCTCTATGGGTCGCGTTTCAAAACCGATACGCAGGTGCGCGAACCTGATACGGGAGACTTGCAAAGCCGCACGCAATTCGACCAATACTACGGCAAAGGCGAAGTGCAGGTCGATGCAATTATCGGGACAAGGCACCTCTTTACAGGTGGCGGCGGCTACATCGGCGAACGGGTTGAGGCCGACCGCATTGCTGGAGGCACACGCACGACGGCGAATGTTTTTGCTTTTGCGCAGCACGAGTGGTTGCCCACCACCTGGGCTGATCTGATTCTGAGTGCCCGACTGGACGCGCATACGGATTATGCGACCAATCTCAGTCCCAAGCTGGCAGTCCTCCTGAAGCCAAACGAGACCTGGCGCGTGCGCACCTCGGTGGGTAGCGGATTCAAGGCCCCCACGTTCCAGCAACTCTATCTCGACTTTACTAATGCGGTGGCAGGCTACAGCGTCTTTGGCTCGGTGGATGCTGCCGCCGCGCTACGCCAGCTAGAAGAAGAAGGTCAGATCCAGGCTTTTCTGCTTGATCTGGATACACTCGAAGAAATCAAACCTGAGCAATCGGTGTCTTTCAATGTCGGGGTGGAAGCGGAGCCGATGGATAACGTATCGGCGCAGGTGAACCTGTTTCGCAACCATGTAGCCGATCTGATTGAGGCTGCACCCGTGGCGCTCAAGACCAACGGGCAGAGTGCGTTTACCTACTTCAACCTGAATCGCATTGTCACACAGGGCGTGGAGGCCAAGGTCAGCTATGTGCCCATACCAGCGGTGTCCATGGCGCTCAGCTATCAGTACCTCGACACCTTTGACCGGGATGTGATCGACCAGCTAGAGGCAGGCACGTTGTTCAAGCGACTAGACGAGCGGGATGTGCGCCTGAGCCGATCTGATTACGGCGGTCTGATGAATCGCTCGAAGCACAGCGGGACGCTTCGCCTGCAATACCACCATGCCCCGCTCGGCTTTACCGCCGCACTTCGAGGTCTTTACCGGGGCCGCTACGGTTTCGGTGACCTCAACGGCAACCTGATTCTGGATGATGACGCTGAGTATGTGAAGGGCTACTGGTTGTGGCACCTCACACTGACGCAGCAGATCATGGAGCAGGTGTCGGTGCAGGTCGGTGGGCAGAATCTGCTGGACCAGACGAAGCCCTCGCTGATCCCCTCGTTGCCGGGCCGGTTGCTCTTTGCCAGCCTGCGCGTCGAACTCTAATCACCATCCACCAAACGCAAACCCTAGATCCACTTTACGATATGAACCGTTCTCTTTTCTCAACCTCCCTTGCGCTCCTTCTGCTGCTTTTGGTTGCCGTCGCTGGTTGCGATAGCACCTCATCCGATGATGAATTTGAAGTGCCTGAAGTGACCCTCGCCGAAGACATTCCGGCAGATCCTGTCACTGGTTTTGATCCGGTTACCGGGCAGCCTGTGGGAGCCAACGAATATACGTTCTATAGCCTCCGCGAAGACGAAATCGTACCGCGCTCCGATTCGGCTTCTACGGAGTGGGACATCGCCCTGAAAGCCACGACGATTCTCACCAATGGTGGCGCGAGTGGTCCTGGGAGCGGTGGAGCCCAGGTACTGGAGATCCTGTTCGAGGAAGTCACCGAAGCGCCCGCCAGCGGATATGCCACCGACGCTGCCGATGCCCGTGCCATTCCCACGGGATCGGGCAATGGGTGGTACAACTACAATCCGCAAAACAACAACATCACGCCTATTCCAGGGCGGGTCATCGTGGTGCGTTGTGCGGATGGCACCTACGCCAAGTTGCGCATCCTCAGCTACTACGAGGGTGCACCAGAGACGCCGACCTCCGACGACGCATCCCGCTATTACACCTTCGAGTATGTACACCAGCCCGACGGGTCGCGGCGGTTTGAATAAGCCTTTAGCCCCACGCACTGCTAGCAAGCATCCTCCATGGCCTGCAACCATCCGCTCCATCCGCTTTATCAGACCGAGAACGGCGTTGTTTTCCAGTGTCAGCATTGTGGCTGGTTCAACTCCTCTTCGGCCCGCTGCTGCTGGGGCACAGCGTGCAGGGGCTCTACGATCTGAAAACCTTCGTCGATACCCTTGAGCCTGAAGTCAACCCGGCGATGCATGTCAGTGCGCGGTGCTATCATATGCGCTTGCCTCGCGTACCCATTGGGCTGGTCTTTACAGCAGAGGAGATGGAAGAGCTTGCGGATCTGTTGCACGGTGCCACGGTGATGCACGAGCTACACGATATGTTCGATAGCGAGTTGGGCTCAGGGGGTATGCCCTAACCAAATAGTCACGGAACGATATCCCCTGATAGTGGTGCACCTTCTTTCCACCTGTTATCAGACCTTTTTGCACGATGAATAAAATCTTTAGCTCCCTGCTGTTACTCGCCGTTCTTATGATAAGCTGGTCTGGTTGGGCGAGTGCGCAACCGGTAGAGGTCACCTTGACCCCGGTGGTAGTTGATGAACTCGATGCTTCCCAGGGACTGGTGCATT
>DATGCC010000901.1:0-9179 GCA_035312345.1 Rhodothermales bacterium | reverse complement strand
CTGGCGATCGGTATCGATAATTAGTACAGTTGCCCCCTGTTGCTGAAAAGCACGGGCCAGGTTGGTAACCAGCGTAGTTTTACCGCTACCTCCTTTGGGGTTAAGAATAGCAATAGCTTGGGCCATGAAAGTCGTCGCATAGTTGATGTCATGAGTAATTGAATGTATGAAGTTATGAGCATTTTATCAAATGATCATTTGGGTAATTGAGGGTATGCACTTTGTCTAGACACGCATGAGAGTAAGCGTCAGCGCTTTTAACAAAAGAAAATGAAAGGAAAATGAGTTTTTGCTCAAATGATCATTTGAGCAATTGAAGATGTTGCCATTGACGAGCCTGGCTTAGGAAATGACTTACGATACTAACAAAGAGCGAACACAGGTGGAACGGATCTTGTATTTGAATCAAAAGAACCGAAAGTGGTTATGATTGTCCTCAATTGGCACTTAACCTGCAATCATCGTATCAACTTCTCGTTTCATTATGAGAATGATACATGGTTTCAATAGCACGCTCTCAAACACAACCCTTAGCCCCGTATTAACATGATTTCCAATGGATCGCCACTTGCATCCTTTCTCAAAGCAGTAGAGGAACGTACCATCTGTGTTGGCATCGTCGGTCTGGGATATGTAGGACTGCCGCTTGCTGTAGAGGTGGCTGATGCGGGATTCCCTGTTATTGGTTTCGACGTAAGCTCCAAAGTGGTGGCCAGCGTAAACAAAGGCATTAGCCATGTTCAGGATGTACCAAGCGATCGCCTTTCGCCTTTTGTGGAGCAGGGGCTAATCCGGGCAACTTCGGACCCCAGTGCACTTGCTCAGTGTGACACGATTTTGCTCTGCGTCCCGACGCCACTCAACAAGCTGAAAGACCCCGACTTGGCCTATGTGGTCTCTGCTGCTTCGGCTGTACGTGATGCACTTCGTCCTGGTCAACTCATAGTTTTGGAAAGCACAACCTATCCCGGTACTACGCGCGAGGTTTTGCAGCCACTTTTGGAGGAGAGTGGGCTCAAAGTAGGCAGAGATATTTTCCTTTGCTATTCCCCTGAGCGTGTTGATCCGGGCAATAAGCGCTGGCATACGAAGAATACCCCCAAAGTGCTTGGAGGGATTACGGAAGCTTGTGTTCGGGTCGGTACTGCACTTTATAAGGTCATTTTCGACACGATCGTGCCGGTTTCCAGCGCAGAAGCAGCCGAACTGACAAAAGTATACGAAAACACGTTTCGGATGATCAACATCGCCCTTGCCAATGAACTAGCACAGGCATGCGATAAACTAGACGTCGATGTGTGGGAAGTGATTGACGCCGCAGCAACAAAACCTTTCGGTTTTATGCGTTTCACGCCGGGGCCTGGTCTCGGAGGGCACTGCATACCGCTTGATCCGCACTACCTTTCCTGGAAGATGCGGTCTCTTGCATACAAAACGAGGCTCATAGAACTCGCCAGTGAGATCAACGCAGAAATGCCGGCGTTCGTTGTTCGAAAAATAGCACGGGCGCTTAACGACGAATCGAAGCCTGTCCGGGATAGTCGCATTTTGGTTTTGGGCGTAGCTTACAAGCCGGGTATCGATGACCTCCGAGAGAGTCCTGCGCTAGAGATCATGCGGTTATTGCAAGAGGAGGGGGGGCAGGTATTCTACCATGACCCCTATTGTCCAGAGATCAAAGATGACGGCCATACAGAGCTTAAGGGTATACCAATGCAGAGTATCGCTCTTACCGATTCTCATTTACAGGACATGGACGCCGTTGTTGTAGTAACAAATCATGCAGAGGTAGACTATCAATTTGTTGTCGATCATGCAGGGCTCATCATCGACGCCCGGGGTGCTCTAAGAGGCATTACGGGTTCCGCCCGTGTTGTGGGGCTTTCTGGACAGGAACAGACATATCTGTTTTCGGACTGCGCGATAAATGTTTGAACGTGTCTCAGAGGGGGTTTCCAAGTCTCGAAAGAGGCACAGTGACAGTCTCACATGAACAAATGATCATTCACTCAGAATGATGGGTGGTGGTATGACCGACTATGCATAGCCGCACCGCAAGACATTGCATTGCTGCTTTACTGATCGCCTTTGGACTGCTTAGCTCAAAAGCAGTGGCGCAGGATCAGCCTTCACATCTGAGTGAGCTTGTTTCGCGGGCCCTTGTTGACAAAGGGTTTGAAAATGTCTCAGTCGCGGAAGATCCAGGGCGTGTCGTGGCAACCTTCGAGAATAGAATCTATCGCTACGATGCCCGAGGAATGCAAGAGGCGATTAAGGCCATCACGCCCCTTTTGGAAGACACCTTCCAGCTAATCTTGATACCTCGTCGCAAAGGCATAAGGCTTGGAGCGGTCAGCGTGCCAGTCAGATCTTATTATGCTTTTAAGCGAGGAGAAATTTCTAAGGATGTCTTTATTTCATCGATTGAGGTTTCACTAGACCTTCCGAATAACACGGAACTAGGACGATCTGGTAAAGCTAACAAAACCGCGTTTCGGACAGATGTACTAGTGCGTCCGCAGTTTGTAGCCGAGTTTGGTAACTTTGACGACCCCGTGGAATCCCAGATTAACCTTGTCCCCGAGGTTTCGTTATTTCTGTGGCAAGGAGCAAGCCTTACAGCTCAGCTCATCCTGCCTATACAAAATGAGCTAGCCGAGCAAGGGAATTATGTGAGGCCTGGTTTGCTAACAATGAATCAAACGGTGCGGGCTCCAGGCAACATCTTTGCCTCCATGACCCTGGGCTACTTTACGCGTAACCGTTATGGTCTTGATAGCGAGGCTAGGGCCTATGCCTTCAATGGCCGACTCGCTGCTGGCATCCGCGCTGGATATACTGGATATCTGAGCTACGAAGCAGGAGAGTGGCTTTACGGAGATTTAGATGCATTAACGTATTCGGCCGATATTGCTTACCAGGTACTGCCTCAGTACAATTTTACCCTGCGTGGGACCTATGCCAAGTTCCTGTTCGGTGATACGGGATGGCGTCTTGATGCACACCGATCCTTCGGGGAAGTTGAAATCGGATTGTTTGGCATGCTTGCCGATACCCGTGCAAGCTCAAATGCTGGCGTACGCATTACGATACCACTGCCCTTTAGTAAACATGCGAAGCCGGCCCGCCTGCGGGCGCGGACAGCAGAGCAATTCCAGTGGGAGTACCGGTATCGAAACCTTCCTCTTGAAGGAAAACAATATGCTAGTGGAGGGGCTCTAAGCGATTTTTGGGGACATTTGACTCCCACTTTTCTTAAAAACAGGCTAGCCAAGCTGGAAAACTGGTAAAGAGGGCCCACCCACTTATTAGGGGATGCATCATGCGCTAGAAGTACCTATACGATGCGCTAGAAACGCAAGTCTAGGATCGTGATATGTCGTACCATACCTTTGAGGTATGCTCTTTACTTTCGCGCATTTTATAACTCCCAATGGCAAGTTGTGCTATGCGTCGTCAAACCCGTATTTAGTTTTTCACCATTAGAAACAGACCATGAGAGCAAAAACAAGCCTTGCGATTCTAGTTCCCCTTACCATGTTTTGCCTGGGGCTAGTTCTATGGATGGGCGGTTGCGACTTTACCCGTGTCGATGAAGGGGCGGATGTAGCCCTCGAGGATCATCTTGCGTTGCTTGCCAGTGCCACAACCCAAGAGGCCGCAGAAAGCGCGATTCGAGGTATCCTGAATAAAACAGAGGTGGGCGTCCGCTGGCGGTTGGAACTCAAACCCGGCGAATACGACGCGTACACCCTCAGCGACGATCAATTCAAAGCGCTGGCCAAAGCACAGTCGGGCTTCGTAAGTGGTGATCAAAGCCTGGGTAAAACCATCAGTCAGGTATACGACAACGTCCTGGCAGCAGACGCAGATGTGAGAAAAACGGCAGACGACCCCGATGTAGGCATCTCTGCTGGTGTCCGGGCTCCAATAGTAGTGAGTCTTACAGAGCTTTCAATGATTTTCCAGGCCTCTGCAAAAGCAGCCCAGAAGAACCCGCAGGAGCCAGCAAATGCCTTGCTTCTGACGATAGCGGCCGAAGGAGCAAGTCTTCCTGAACCGGTACGGCGCTTCTCGGCAGACCACATACTCTCCCCGGTGCAGCAGTTTTTCCTTCAAATCTGGTTCCACAGAAATGGGCCTTTTATGGCCTCTTTCCTAAGCGGAGTTGGTGTAGAGGCAGGCAAAACCAATAGTGCAGATAATACGCCTTGTTGTGGTGAAGCTCCGAGCAAGTTTACTACTCTTACCTTGCAATACACGGGAGCCTCGTCAGCCAGTGTAGATGTGGACATTGTTGGATCTATGGCAGTAGATAATGTTTTTGAATCCTCGCTTCAGCCCGATGACATATTTACTATCAGCGGCATTGGGCTTGACCGAGGCAATCCCGGATTCAATGGCACCATTGGCAACGAGGTGGCCATTAATGTCGGTGGTGTCGAGAATACACGGATTCACACCAGTTGCTCTACGGCCGTGCTGCCTGGTGACATATATGGCGATTTCATGGTCATTGCTGTTACCACAAAGACGGGAGGTTTTTGCGGGAACCTGGAGACATGCATCGGAGCCTGCCAGGCGCAACTCAACACATGCATAAGCACGGCATCAACACCAGAAGAAATAGAAGCCTGCCGTGTGCAGTATAGAGACTGTGATCAAGGATGCCACGACCAGGGGGGAGGAGGCACACCGTAAGGTGTGGGAGGAGATGAGAACGAAGCAAAAGAAGGGTAGGCTTTGCGGGCAGATGCTGCTCGCACTGTCTGTGTTATGCTGCCTTCAGAGCAAAGCACAGTCTCTATCGGGTACTTCTGGTCTCATAACGATACCCACTGCCGAGATGCCTCCCGATGGCACGGTACGTGTCGGAGCCGGCTACATCCCGGAAAAATACTCGACCTATCAGGATAGCAGGCCCTACCTGCCTTACTACGCCTCGGTCGTCTTTCTGCCTTTTTTGGAAGTGGGGTTTCGGTTCTCCAGAGCCACAGATGATGGCCAGAAGGCACTTGGGGATCGAATGCTATTCGGACGCCTCCAGTTCATCAAAGAGGGGCGTAGAAGACCAGCCCTTGCTGTAGGGGTTCATGACTTCCTTCGAAGCTCAGAGGTCTCTACATCCAACTTCAACGCACTCTACATCGTAGCATCCAAAAACATAGAACGCTTTGGCGTCATCCCGCCCACCAGTTGGCACCTGGGCTACGGAACGGATGTTTTGGATGCTAGAGCGCATCAGTTTGTAGGGGTCTTTGGTGGTGCTACTATCAAGCCGGCTTCCTTTGTGGAGGTGATGTTCGAGTATGATGGAGCAATCTTTACAATGGGGCCGCGCTTGTCAGTTCTCCGATACCTGCATCTTGTAGCCGCAATACAGAACTTTGACACTTTTGTAGGAGGCGGTGCGTTACAGGTCAAGTTGCCTTGACCTGTAGGCGTGCCTGCACGTTTTGTAAACTCTCAAACTATGAAGAAAACACACAGACCTCCAGCCTGCCAACATGCAGCCCCTATGGTTGCATTCGTGCTAAGATACAGGGCACCCTAAACTGGCGCGGCTCTTGCATGTGTCTTAACCTGCAGAATAAGTTTGTGACTCACCATTCCTAGGTAGCTGTTTATGCAAAATACTCCTCCGCAATTTGATTCTGGATACCCGCAAGGTTTCGAGTCGGCTCCCTATTCTTCTGGCTATGCTTACCCCGGTACGGTACCGGGATCGGGCAAAGAGCAACTAGAGCAAATCATGGATTTGCTCTATCGGCGGAAGTGGATTATCATCCTTAGTTTCCTGCTGGTCGTAGGAGGGGTTATGGCCTATACGCTTACCCGCGTGCCTCAGTATCAGGCTCATAGCTATGTAATGGTAGATCTTGGCTCCACAGGGCCTATCGCTGGGGAAGTGGTTCTGGGAAGTAACAGACCATCATCTGTTGGATCACTTCGTTCTCTCTCCGCGGAGCTTTTCGTCCTGCAGACCTCGCGCACCATGGCGGAAAGAGTGCACAGCCGTGTTAAAGAGGAACGTGGAGGCTCAGAAAATGACCTTCCTTCTAACACCAACGATGGGGTCTACTTCCCAAGTGGTTATGTTCAATTTGCACCGGCAAGCAAGAGTGTAGGCAATGCTATCCGCGTGACTGGCACGAGTACCATGCCTAAGGATGCAGCATTACTTGCTAATATTTACACAGAAGAATATGTGCAGTTGACGCAGGAAGCCAGCCGTACACAAATCACCGCGCAACGGAAATTTCTAGAGCAGCAGGTGGGAGAGCGGCAAGAAGAATTGCGCCAGACTGAAGAAAGGGTCAAGTCGTATCAGATACGCGAGGGGGTCATTGCCCTAGACCAAGAAACCGGTTACCTCGTCTCACAAATTGCACAATTGGAAGCAAGGCAAGATGAAGCTCAAATTGAGCTTCAGATGCGGGAGGCGTCTTTGCAGTCTGTAGAAGACGAACTGGAGAGCATTAATCCACTACTCGTAAAACGGGTAGCCTCCGGGGTGGATCGCAAAATGAGAAATATAGAAACGGATCTTGCAGATTTAGAAGCTAAAAAAGCGGAGGCTAGACTTCATGATCTCAATATGACAGGAGACGATCCCAGGTTGGCTGAATTGAATCAGAAAATCGAACAACTGGAAGCGGAGCACCATCAGCTATCTCAGGAATTTGTAGATGAAGTTATCGGTGCCGGTGGAACGTTGACAGGAGAGAGTGGGATAACCTATGTGACAGAGCTTAAACGAAGGGCTGGCCAGGAGCGCATTCAGATCAATGGCCTCAAAAGCCGGATGCGAGTAATGAACGAGCGGTTGCCGGCCTACCAGGAGGAGCTAAATGGTGTTCCGCAACTTTCTCTAGAACTAGCACGACTCGAGAGAGACCGTCTTCATAGTGAACAGATGTACCAATATGTTATTAAGCAGTTGCAGACCGTGCAAATTGCTGAAGAGTCAGAGCCGGGTTATGCACATATCCTGCGTAAAGCAACTCCTCCAAGTCGTCCTGTTTACCCAGATAAAAGAAGGAATCTGATCCTGGGACTCTTTTTTGGACTTGTTGCGGGTCTTGCACTGGCCATAGCTCGTGATAAGCTAGACAACCGAATGTATAAGCCAGATGAACTGAGCAAGAAGGGATATAACGTATTAGGCGTCATTCCCAACTTTAAGCCCTTAATCCAAGAAGACTTTAAGGGAAAAGCTTCGGTAAACATTGAAGGTAGAGAGATATCAACATCCCTGCTTGCACTGCTGCATCCATCTTCGTCAATTACTGAGACCATCCGACAGTTGAGGACTAACGTTCAATTCAGCCTGCCAGATACGGTCATCAAGACCCTGCTCATCACCAGTCCTGGTACCGGAGAGGGCAAAACAACAACGGCTGTAAATCTGGCTTTAGTGATGGCTCAGGCAGGACGGCGGACACTGCTCATTGATGCGGACATGCGGCGTCCCAGGTTGCATAGTCTCTTTGGCGTGAACGTGGCCCCGGGTCTTTCTCAGAGCATCTTTAGCAAAGACCCCATACAAATCGAAGAGTATAAGACAGGGATCGAAAACTTCTACCTGCTTCCCGCAGGGAAGCTGCCAACGAACCCCGCAGAACTGCTAGGCTCAAAGCGGATGCGAGACCTGCTCAGCGAGTTAAATTCGGAATTCGATTTGGTCATTATCGACACGCCCCCTGTTCTGGCGGCTACAGATGCCGTGCTTCTCTCGACACAGGCTGATGCGACCGTAGTCGTAGTGAGGGCTGGCGAGACAAAGGAAGGAGAAATTGACTACAGCGTAAAGGCCCTGCAAGATGTCGGTGCAAAGATCATCGGTCTTGTATTTAATGGGTTTGACGTTTCCAAGGCTATTGCATACAAGTACCGGTATAGGAACTACACCAAATACGGGTACTATGCAAAATATGGGTACAACACGGAAGAGCAGCACTTGGCAGCTCGCCTTGAGCGAACGAAATCATTGCTCAAAAAAGATAAAGAAGACGCCCATCACCCTGGATCAGTGTGAAAAGTGCCTCATGGTACTTGGCCTGCTAGCTAAGGCTTAAACATACGTTATCCCTACACCATTTCTTGGTAAAAGTGAAGCATATCAGTCGTAGCTGTATTTTACTTGTTATGGGTTTGCTAGTAGCACTGCCTGTGCAGGCACAGGAGCTCGGGCGGCTCGGTGACGTACAAGCTACTGGTACGTCTTATCATGTCTTTGCTAGGCCAGGTGAAGCGACGGTTCAAGTTCTTGTAGTGGGTAGTAGTGGGGGTATCTATGAACTAGGAGCAGATACCAGACTAGATGAGTTTCTTGCCCTTATAGGAGGAGCCCCTGGTTTTGGCTCATCATCAAGTGCACGCAAAGTTAAAGTCACTATTCAACTATATCGTGAACAAGAGGGGAGACGTACTCTGGTTTATGAAGCGCCCATGGAGCAGATGGTCACAGAGCCAGGGCAATATCCTCGTCTTCAGGAGGGAGATGTATTTGTGGTGGAAATCGTTGAAAAAAATCGGATTGGATGGCGCGATGTGTTAAGCGTGGTCACAGGGATCTCTTCGATAGTTTTGCTTGCTGCGAGAATTGCATCGTTGGGAAATTGATTCTTTGGAGCTTGCTACCGGACACTTTTTCTGAAGCGTGCAAATGAAGCTTATTAGGGCACATTTGGAATCACGGCTTAAGAGGCAAAATGCCCTTTCTGCGTTGTAAATGAGGATGCCCTCAAAAAGTGTCCGGTAGAGAAAGCTAGGATCATCAACGACCGTCAAATGCTATCTGGCGGAGTCCTTTCGTGCACAAGACAGGTGTTCGAGGATGTGGTCAACCATGGCCTCACAGGTAAGGTCACGGTGCTGAAGCTGAAGAAGGATTTCACGAAGCAACCCCAATTCGGGATCATGGATTTTCCTGAAGGGGCTGTACAGCATGCAGTGCTTTCTAAAGACGTGCCATGGCGGCCCTGTCCTCCAACCTTACCGACGGGTTGTGAAATGGCTGTTCTGGAAGGAAATCCTCAAAGGGCGGATCTGTTTACAGTGCGTTTCAGAACCGGTGCAGGATTTGTCATGCCGGTAGATTCAATCGGTCGTCGCAACACCATGTATGGAGGGCGTTGCGATGGGTACTCGAAAGCGGAGTTCAGCTAAGGCGGGGC
>DATGCC010000900.1:0-3251 GCA_035312345.1 Rhodothermales bacterium | reverse complement strand
CTTTCCAGGTAGCCATGAAGGCAAAGATGGAGAGCGTAGCCAGGGCCGGTTTCGACAGAGGCAGGATGATTCGCCAGTAGATATCCCAATCGGTTGCCCCATCGAGCCGAGCAGCGTCTTCATAATCGCGGGGGAGCGTAAGGAAGAACTGGCGCAGCAGAAAGATACCCCAGACGCTGGTGAGGGTGGGCGTGAACAGCGCCCAGTAGGTGTTCACCCACCCGAAGGCGCTGATGATCAGAAACGACGGAATCAGGGTGACGATGGCAGGGATCATCATGGTCGCGAGGTAGAGTGCGAAGAGCTTGTCGCGGCCTTTGAACCGGAGCCTGGCAAAGGCATAAGCGGCCATAGAACAAGTCACAAGCTGGCCCAGCACCGAGAGCGCCGTGATGAGGATCGTGTTCAGGAAAAACCGGCCAAACGGCAGGATCGTGAGGGCTTCGCGGTAATTCTCCCAGCGGATTGTCTCGGGCAGCAACCGAGGTGGGTAGCTGTAGACTTCCGCCTCAGTCATGAACGAGGTTGAGACCATCCAGAGGAAGGGAATGAGCATCGTCACACCCCCTGCGATGAGCACGATATAGGTGGCGACATGTCCCAGTCCACGGAGGATGCGTCTGCGTCCCGCTACGTCCTGAAATGACCGGCGTGCCGACCCAGGCAGTTGTGAGCTCTCGCCCAGCGCCGGTGCGGGCTGCTCAATGGCAGGCAGCTTGATGCCGATCTTGGAGGGCTGTAGGTCAGGCATAGTCAGTTAGTGTCGGTTCGCATCATCCGTAGCTCACATCGCGCCCGGCGAGTCGGAACTGGATCCAGGTAGCCAAGAGAATGACGAGGAAAAGCACCCACGACATGGCCGACGCATAGCCCATCTGCAAGTATTCCCACGCGTTCTGGTAGATATGAAAAACCACCACATCAGTGCTGCGGACGGGGCCACCTTGCGTCATCACATAGATCAGCGAGAACACCTGAAAGGAACTGATGACGGATGTGACGAGCACGAAGAACGTGGTCGGCTTGAGCATGGGGAGGGTGATGTGCCAGAAGCGCCGCAGCGGCCCGGCTCCGTCTACCTCAGCCGCCTCATACATCTCGCCTGGGATGCCCTGCAATCCGGCCAGAAAAATAATCATCTGATACCCCACGGCCATCCAGATGCTCAACAGCATTACAGAAAGAAGGGCGGTCTGCGGATTAGAAAGCCAGTCGAGCGGCGGGAGGCCAAAGACCGCGAGGCCATAGTTGAACAGGCCGAATTGGGGGTGGTACAGCCATTTCCAAACGAGTGCCACTGCCACAAAAGAGGAGATGCTCGGCAGGAAGTACAACGCCCGCAGGAGCCGCGCGCCGCGAATGTTTTGATTCATGAGCACCGCGAGCACGAGGGCAATAGCCATGCCCAGCGGCACATGCAGCGTATAGACGGCGGTGTTGACAAACGCATGCCAGAAGCGACGGTCGTCGAAGAGCCGGACGAAGTTGTCGAGGCCAACGAACGGCTTGTTGGAGGAGACGACATTCCACTCGTGGAAGCTCAGGTACAGCGAGAAAAGGACCGGCGTGAGAATGAAAATGAGCAGCAGGATAAACGAGGGAGCCAGAAAACGGTAGCCTGTCAGCAGAGGCCGACGTTCAGGTTTCGGCACGACGAACGTGCCTGCCGTGGCTGCGGCAACGGCGAGCAAGGCGGTGAGGATCAGGAACAGCAGGATCTCCCGGTTGCCCCTCAGATTAGAGGTGTCCTCTGTGTAGACACGGACGGTGGCTAGCACCTCGTCGATCTCGTGGGCGGCTTCGGTGAACCCTTCGTGGATGTCGCGGTCAGCAATCAGAACCTCTTCGACGGCTTGCTTGGTGATCTGCTCGATGCGCAAGAACTCGTCAATCTTCGTGCCCCAGGACTGGCGTCCGTAGGCGATGTCATCCAGAAAAACCTGCTCAAACCCGTACGGATCATTCGCCGCCTTCTGCCGGGCGACTTCTTGTATGGCCGGAATCTCAATGGGCGTGCTGGCACGGATCTGGGCCGCTTCGTCTCCTCCCAGAAAGGCCGCCAGACGGACCGCCCATTCCGGGTGTTGGGTTTGCTTCATCACGCTCCACCCGGCCCCATAGAGCACCGTGGCATGCGTCCCACCCTCGGGGACGGGAAGCGGCACAACGCCCACCTCCAGGTCGCCCCGATCCAGGTAATCTTGCAGACCGAGGAGCGCCCAGTGCCCGTTCGGAATCATGGCGATACGGTTCGTATAGAAAAGGCCGCTGGCCGCCGAGGCATAGGAGCCGTGGACCGTCTGAAGGTTGTGTGGAGCAACGTGGTACTTGGTTCGCAGGTCGATGAGGAACTGCAAGGTCTCCTCCGTTTCCGGTGCGTCGAAGAAGCCGGTAGCCTGCGTGCCTGCCGGACTTACGATGTCACCGCCGTTGGACCAGACCCACGGCTGCCAGAGGTACAGGTCGGTGACGAAGACCGTCCCAAACTGGTCCATGATGCCGTCGCCGTTGTCATCGCGCGTGAGTTGCCGGGCTTTGTCCAGGTAGTCTTGCCACGTCCATCCCGGCTCGGGGTACGGCACGCCTGCCTCATCGAACAGGCGTTTGTTATAGTACATGACAACCGGCGTAAAGCCTTTCGGGAAGGCCAGCAGGCTGTCATTGCGCGAGTAGATGTCGAGGACGGACGGGAAGTACTGCTCCAGGTCGATGCCAAACTCGTCGGTATAGGGCGTCAGGTTGACGAGGGCATTCTTGTTGAGTAGCGTCGGAATGATCGGGCTGTCGAGCAGGATGACATCGGCAACCGTACCTGCTGCCAGCGTAGCGAGAATTTTTTCTTTGTAATTGGACGGGATGGACTCGATCTCGACCCGCACACCGGGATGCTGCTCCATGAAGGCATCCGCGATGCGCTGCTCCATCTTCATCTCCTCCGCACCGGCCCATAGCGCGACGCGAAGGACGATTTCTTCGCTTGGAGCCTGCGCCCAACTGTGAGGTGTGCCTGCTGTGACGAAAAGCAGCACGAACAGGGTATATACAGCGAGGCGTCTCATGGTCGTGCAAAATAGCACTTACGACCGTCTCGTGTCATACACAGGCGTTGCTTTTTCCAAAGCCGGGCGCGGTGCAGGAAGTCGTCGCAGCAGCACCAGCGAAAGGTCATCGCTCGGGCGGGCGTCACCGACAAAGTCGTCCACCGCAGCCAGCAGCAGGCGACCAGCGCCTTCGGCAGAGAGGCCACGCAG
>DATGCC010000899.1:0-2663 GCA_035312345.1 Rhodothermales bacterium | reverse complement strand
ACCTTTCCATCTACTACTCCCCTTCCCTCCGACCGCAAGTGACACTGGCGTTGCGGACGGGCGGCGCGCATAACATCGGTGCGTTCCCCTTCTATAGCGCCAACACGCTGGGCGGCAGGGACAACCTGCGCGGCTATCGCGGCACCCGGTACGCCGGGCGGACCAGCGTGTATCAAAACGCCGAACTGCGCCTGCAACTCTTTAGCTTCTCCAGCTACCTCGCCATCGGTCGCGCCGGGGTGCTCGGCTTCCTCGACAATGGCCGCGTGTGGACCGACGGCGAAAGCTCGAACGTCTGGCACCAGGGCTATGGTGGCGGCATCTGGTTCGATATGTTCGACCTCTTTGTCCTCCAGGGCACCGTCGGTTTCTCCGAAGACGACCAGACCTTCAGCTTCGGGCTGGGCTTTCAGTATTAAGCCGCATTTCCTCTTTGTAAGTACAGATGCACCCACTCAATGACTGACGACTCCCGCCCGAAAACCTGCCGCTGCGGCCATACAGTGGATCATGTGCTGGTTGCGCCCGAGGCCCATTATCCGTTGTTCAACTATTTGCTGGGCGTGTTCATGGGTGTCAGTGCGGGCCTGCCCAAAAGCATCCGGTACACCTGCCATCAGTGCGGAGAAGTCATTGAAGAAAGTACAGACCCCGACGTGATTCGGGCACATTTATAGGAAACCACACCCGCATATCCATAAACAGAAAAAGGGTGAGCGGGAGATGCAACGGCTCCCGCTCACCCTTTCTATTTGAATCAGTTGACGGTTGAGTTAGAAGGTCAACATGGAAAGCCGCAGGGAGGTCGTGCCTGATGGGGCTCCTTGTGCTGGCAGGGCCGTTGCGAGCAGCGCCTGCTGCACCGCTGCCGGGGAAGCACCGGGATGCTGCGACAGGTAAAGAGCTGCCGCTCCGCTGACATGCGCTGCCGCCATTGACGTACCAACCATTACCGTGGTAGCGCCTGTGTTAGCAAGCGACGTAATCGCTACGCCCGGTGCGAGGATATCTACCCCACTTCCGAAGTTCGAGAAGGAAGCGAACTGCTCAGCCTCATCATAAGCCCCAACCGTAATGGCTCCCGCGACACGCGCCGGGGTCACCGAGGTAATGTCGATGCCATCGTTACCAGCCGCTACAACAACGGTGATGCCCAGGTCAATCGCCCGCTGCACGCCTTCATCCAGGATGGACGCTTTGTTGCCGACATCAGCGCCGAGGCTCAGGTTCACGACCATCGGCGTTGCCGGGCTTTCAACTTTCTGCACTATGACGTGATCGAGCGCGGCGAGCACATCCGAGAACTGGCCGCCGCCATCGGCGGCGAGCACTTTCAGGTTATGGACGCGCGCGCCAGGAGCCGAACCGACAACCCCCAGATCATCGTCGAACGCCGCGATGGTACCCGCGATAGGGGTGCCGTGACCATAATCGTCAGCGGGATCTAAGCGGTTCTTCTTCACGTCGCGGAAGTCGATGGCCTCAACGACGTTAACATCGCTGTGCGACACACCCGAATCGATCACATAGACATCGACCGGAACGGCCCCCTGGCCGTCACCGGCAGTGGTCGAACTCAGGTCGGCGTCGATGTGGTCGATACCCCACGGCAGCACTTGGCCGTTGCCACCTCCAGCGGAGGTGGCAGAAATGCCAATCTTGAAGAGATGATCCGGGTGGATAGCTTTGATCACGTCCCGATCCGGTGGGTTGTTTAGCAGCGCCCAGAGGGCCTGCGGAGCCATTTCTCCAGAAACGCCCTTTGTGGTGTATTTATAGACGTGCCGCTTGCGCAGGGCGTACCGGCGAACGATCCGCTTGGCCATCGCCTCGACCTCGTCGGTGCTGAGTTCAGGTTTGAACTCGATAATCAGAGGGATTTGAAAGCCCCGGTCATGACCGGAGCCCTGACCGTACTTCCCGGCCCACTCCGCTCCTTCAATCCCTTCGAGCCCCTCCAGGGAGACTTCGGGCGTAGCGTCCGGTTGGATGTTCGTGGTATCGCATCCGGTGAAGATGCTCAAGGAGAGCACCAGGCAAACGGCGAGGACCAACCCCTTACTTCGGGTCGAGATACTAATCGTTTTCATTATGACTATTTGGTTCGGTGAGTGATGCAGCTTCGGGCTGCGTGGTATGAAGCACCCGTCTCGCTCAATGGGGGAGCAAAAAAGAAGCCAAGAGTAACTATCCCTGTATAATAACCACCCCTCCCAATCAAATGGATTCAACCCAGAGTCACTAAGTCTGCATAGCCTATCTCTTTTTTTCGCTAGAATACCTTCAAAGGCAGCAGACGTCACAAGTGTTGTACCCATCCATGCGAGCTTGCACCTCCTTCCTTTTCTATCCAAACACTGTCAATCTGAAAGATTATTCTTCTTCATTTGATCTCATCTCGCCAGTTCCTGCGTTGCCAGTTGAAAAGGACCCTTCCCGTTACCATTTGTAACACCGCTGGGGAATAAAGGAACTATCAAGAAATGCTTTTCAGGGCGGCTGAGAGCCACCTTATGATATCGTCTTACAGCTTAAGCCCTTACCCGATCAAGCCGATGCTGGGCATGTAGGCAATGTGTACCCTCCGCCTGATAACTTCAGCGATCTGTACCCTTTTTCATGAGACCGTTGTTCTGTACGAAGTACCTGGCAGCAGGACTTTT
>DATGCC010000898.1:0-5670 GCA_035312345.1 Rhodothermales bacterium | reverse complement strand
GTCTCTGTCTCGGGATCCTTGATGGCATCCGGCCCCAGCCATGCCCGGACTTTTATTTTTCCGACATGCTCGTCCATTGCTCCTGCCAGCGGGTCGTCCGGCTCCACCATCTCGACATAGCCCGGTTCCAGCGGCATCCCCGCAGGGTCGTAGCGCAGGCCGTTGGGGTCGGTGCTCTGGCCGCGATCTGCCATCGCACGCAAGGCCGAGATCGGGCGCACATAGTCATACCACCCTTTAACGCCCCAGGAGGTCACGGCTACATCGTGCATGGCCCCCCCGAGCGCAAAGTAGGCCTTGACGTCCCACTCCAGGTCGCTGAGCACCGGCCCGGTACCGCCAAAGCGCTTCTCCAGCAACGGATGATCGCTTACGTAATTGAGGATGGTAAACCAGTGACCGGGCGGCGTCTCGGAGTCGGGGCCGTCGGCCCAAAACTCTGCCAGAACGCGCGTGTAATCGCCGCGCGGGACAATCTGTGGCGTGTAGGGCTGATCAGTTCGAGGGTTGACATCATACCCCTGACTCGGGTCGCCGCCATTGAGCAAGTCGTAGAAATCCCGGTACGCATCAAGCGACTGGGGTAGGGCTGCAATGTTGCCGAGGGAGGCGGGCGAGATGTCGATCATCATGTCGTCTGCGGGGTCGAGGTGGCTCGACCAGATCATGACGAGGGTGAAGCCCCAGAGGTAGTCATCGGCGGTATCCGGCGAGCCTAGCAGGGGCGGCGGGCCGGGGTCGTGGTAGACGTAGTACGGATGTCCGTCGCGTTCATAGGCAACTTGCTTAGCCTGAGGCAGGGAAAATGGATGAACCTGTCCCCACTCTGGGCTGACGAAGGTGGGGATCCCACCGGGGATCTCGTTGCCTGCCTGATCGATGAAAACCTCAAACTGGAGCGGTTGCCAGCGGTCAGGGTCGATCAGATCGGGGTTGCCTGGCTCAGTGGGCAAAAGCGGCGGATTGACCGGCTCGTAGGCGATGTCTTCATACCCCTGTCCTTCATTCGCCCCATCCTGCAAGCCATAGTCGATGTAGCACTGGGCAATGTGGTTGCCGAGAGCAGCGGGGGTACCCGTCGTGTAGTCCGTCGTTGTAATGGAGACCTCGTATCCCTGGGCTACCATCAAGGAGTCGAACATGGGCAGTGTATCGAGGGCCCCGGGCGAGTTGAGGAAGCGATGGGCAAGAAGCCGGTAGGTGGCGTAGCTGATGGCTTCGGCCCGGGCTGTCTCGATATTGGCAGGGGAGGGTATGCCAGCGAAGTCGCACGTCACACCCCAGAGCGTCTGGCCGAGCAGGTGCGGGGTGGCGGTGTCACTGTAGGCGGCCCAGGCGTCGTACATTGCCGCCGAGACGTGATAGAGGTTACGGGCGTGGACGGTCGGTCGGGCCAGGTCGTTGCGGATACCTTCCAGCAGCATGTCGCTCCACTGGCGGGCAGCAGAATGCTGCGCGGTTGCCGGAGTAGAACCTCCTAACCCTACTACCAGAACCAGGCAAAACATCCAACGCCAACCGACGAGGCCCTGTATGAATCCGTCTCGGTATTTAATAATGGGGTCGGGGTACATCATATTTTAAGAAACTATTGATAGGTGCAAGCGCTCGGCTCAGTTGGAAGCCACGACGCCCGCCGCATAGGCAATGCCGCCCAGCAGGTGCGCCTGGAACAGCGAGTCGGCATAGCTCTCTGCGGTGTGGCCCAGGGCCGTATACCAGGCCCTTCCTCCATCATATCTATGGTACCAGGCAATGGGGTGGTCGTCGCCCATCGTGCCGCCCTCGTAGGTTGTTTCGTCGAGCGTCGCCAGCACCTGGACTTCGCCGCGTGGGTTGGTGCGGAAGTTATACCATTCATCGGTCCGCTCCCACCGCATCGGCAGGGGCACCGTCGAAGGATGGGTTTGATCGACCACGGTGACCGTCGCTCTCTGGATTTCCGGATGGTCGTCGAAATGCGCGCCGACGAGGTTGCGGTACCAGGACCAGTCGTATTCGGTGGAACTGGCTCCGTGGATGCCCACAAATCCACCTCCGGCGCGGATATAGCGCTCGAAGGCTGCCTGCTGCACCTCGTTCAGCACGTCATCGCTCGTGCTCAGAAAAACGACGGCCTGATACGAAGCGAGACCCTCGTCCGAGAAAACACCCGCGTCTTCGGTCGCATCCACAGCAAAGTTGTTTTTGACCCCCAGCGCTTGAAGGGTAGCGATGCCGTCCGGGATAGAGGCATGGCGGTACCCCGCTGTTTTGGTAAAGACAAGGATTCGGTAAGCAAGTCTCTCATCGTTGTGTGCAGGCTCTGGCTTGTAGTTCGCTTCACCGGACAGCATGTCTGGTCGCGTCTGGTATTGCCCCTGCGCATAGGCTTGCTGGATCCCCACTGCGTAGATGCTATTGGCGTCTTCGAGCGAGAGATCGCCGGAGAGTAGCGTGTCGAGTTGCCCATCTTGTTCGTCATCGCGGGCGCGGAGCAAGATCTGGTTGCCCGCTCGAAGGATGAGAAAATTGCGCCCTCCCTCTGGCGGATCGTCCACACCGACGATTTCGTAGGTGCGGCCTTCGTAGGCGAACGTAAAGGTGTTGCGGGGCAGGGTGCTCGTCGTCTCACATCCCCAGGCGAGGAATGCAAGGGCGGCGAGGGAAAGGGGGGCCTTCGTCATAGCATTTCCCTCATTTGTTTTTCGGGTGTGTTATTGCTTGCTCAGGCGATACATCAGCACATCGTGGCCCGGCACGGATATCTTGAGGGGCTGGGCCGTCTTCCCTTTGTCGGCATGGGCAAAGAGGTCGCGGATCTGGAAGGTGTTCTGGTCGAAATGCGGGCGGCGGTTTTTCAAGGCATCCTCTACATGCTCCTCGGCCCAATCGAACGCGACGGTGCGGGCTTCGGCGTTGCGGTTGAGAATCGCCATCGCCCAGTCGTCGCCCGCGAGCGGCTTGAACCAGATCTCAATGTCGTTCTCCTTTTTGTGTGGAAAACCCTGGATGCCGAGCGTATCCTGATCAACAGCAATAACCTCGCGGTTGGTAAGGATCTCGCGAGTTGCGTCGGTCATGGATCGTACGTCGTTGCCCGCAATGAGAGGCGCTGCGAGCATGGCCCACATGGCGAAGTGGGCGCGGTTTTCGCCGACGGTGTCCATGTCGCCCACCTCCATCATGTCCGGGTCGTTCCAGTGGCCCGGCCCGGCGTGCTGGCGGAGGCCGTCCTGCTTGTCGAGGATTTGCATCACGCCCCACGACTTCCAGCTTCCGTGGTCGATGATGCAATCCCAGCAGTTGATGATGTCGCCCGTCGTGCGCCAGAGGTGGCCGATGTCTTTGGCCCAGGTCCACGGCTGGTTGTCGCCCCACTCGCAGATGCTGAAGACGATGGGGCGGCCTGCTGCGTAGAGCGCATTGCGCATCGTAGTGTACGCCTCCGGCGCGTTGCGTGTACCCGTGTTGCACCAGTCGTATTTCAGGTAGTCGATGCCCCAGCGGGCGTATTGCAGCGCGTCCTGATATTCATGGCCCTGGCTGCCGGGGCGGCCTGCACACGTCTTCGAGCCCGCATCCGAGTAGATGCCCAGCTTCAGGCCCTTGCTATGGACATAGTCGGCGAGGGCTTTCATACCGGAAGGAAAACGCTCGGGATGCGGCTGGATAAAGCCGTCTTCATCACGCTCGCCATGCCAGCAGTCGTCGATGTTGACATAGACATAGCCCGCATCCCTCATGCCGGAGGCGACAATGGCATCGGCGGTCTCGCGAATGAGCGCCTCGTCAATGTCACAGGCGAAAGTGTTCCAACTGTTCCAGCCCATCGGCGGCGTTTCCGCAAGGTCGTCGAACTTTTGCCCGTGTGCAGTGGGGATGAGTAAGAAGACGATCAGGTAGAGGAGTGCGGGCTTCCGCATAGCAGGATTTTCGTTTACCAGAAGATGACGTAGAGCGCCGCTGTGATGCCGAGGATGCCGAAAGCCGCCACGTTGAACACCGGATCGGTCACCACCCGCATGCCTTTGACATCAATGGCATGGGCGTGGTCGCGGCCCTTGTTCTCGACGTACGAAATAATCACGATGAGCACCACCGACAGCAGGAAGACGTAGCCCATGCGGTTCATGAATGGCATGTCCGGCGTCAACACTTTCATTCCGGCGGAGAGTGGGATGCTCAGGATTGCCGAGACGAGTGCGGCGTTGGGCGTGGCTTTCTTCCAGAACAACCCCATTACAAAGATCGCCAGCACACCTGGACTGATGAAGCCCGTGTATTCCTGGATGTACTGGAACGCCTGATCGAGTGAGGCCAGTTGCGGAGCCACGAACGCGGCAATGATGATGCAGACCAGGCTCACTACGCGCCCGATGGTCACCAGCTTGCGCTCGGAAGCCGTTTCCTTGACCATATTGCGGTAGAGGTCCATCGTGAAGATGGTGGCTGTGCTGTTCATCATCGACGCCAGCGATGAGACAATGGCCGCCACGAGCGCAGCAAAAGCCAACCCTTTCAAGCCGGGGCCCACGTACTGGCCCAGCAGCCACGGATAGGCCTCGTCGCCTCTTTGGATGGGGGCATCCAGCGCATAGGCCACAATCCCAGGGATGACTACCACGAGCGGCAGCAGCAGCTTCAGATACCCCGCGAAGACCAGCCCGCGCCGGGCCTCCTTCAGGCTCTTGGCCGCCAGCGCCCGCTGGATGATGTACTGGTTGCAGCCCCAGTAGAAAAGGTTGGCTACCCACATCCCGCCGAGCAGCACGCCCAGACCGGGCAGGAGTTGATAGGCATCTTTGAGGACGAACTCGCCGTTCTCGAAGTCGCGATACATTAGTTCATTCTCGAAGAGGATCATGTTGAACCGTTCGCCCGCGTCGTCGAAGAGCTTGCCAAAGCCCGCCAGCGCTCCTTCGCCACCGCTGTAGGCATCGAGCGCCAGGAAGGTGGTGAGCAGCCCGCCACCGACGAGCACCACGACCTGCACCACGTCGGTCCACGCCACAGCTTTGAGGCCGCCGTAGATGCTATAGACCGTGGCGAAGGTCGCCAGGCCCAGGATGCCGCCCCACAGCGGCACGCCCATGATGCCTTCCATCGCCAACGCGCCGAGGTACAGCACGGAGGTCAGGTTGACGAAGACGTAGACGAGCAGCCAGAAGACCGCCAGCAGGGTGCGCACGCGCCCATCGTAGCGCTGCTCCAAAAACTGTGGCATCGTGAAGATACCTTTCTCCAGATAAATAGGGAGGAAGAACCAGGCGATGATCAGCAGGGTGATGGCGGCCATCCACTCGTAGGAAGCAATGGCGAGACCGAGCCGAAAGCCAGAGCCAGACATACCGATGAACTGCTCCGCCGAAATATTCGACGCGATCAGCGAGGCACCGATAGCCCACCAGGGCAGCGACTTGCTGGCGAGGAAGTAGTCGCTGGTGTCTTTTTCGTGGCCCTTCTTCTCCCGAGACACCCAGAGGCCAAGCCCAATGATGATGGCACAGTAAAGGCCAAAAACGATATAATCGAGCGAGGTAAATTCCATGGGGTTCTGTTTTCTAGTTATCCGTTGGTCGCCGAAATGAATTCTGACTCGATGAGGTGGACGCCCGCGCTGGGCGTGCAGAGGTAGACGTGCGGTTCAACATCTGCCTGTGCGCGGTACGCCTCGGCGACAGCTTCTGC
>DATGCC010000897.1:0-6757 GCA_035312345.1 Rhodothermales bacterium | reverse complement strand
CTCTTCGTTGGTCCACATCACCACGCGGACGGTGCGGCGGGGTTGCAGTCCCAGTTCTTTCAGCAGCCGCACGGCCTCCCAGGCTGCTACGCAACCGCCTGCGTCGTCCATTGCCCCTTGCCCTACATCCCACGAGTCGATGTGCCCGCCAAGAACGACAACTTCTTCCGGCTGCTCGCTACCGACAACTTCAGCGACGACGTTGTGGGACGGCACATCAGGTAACATTTCGGCTTCCATGTAGAGGCGCACCCGGATCGTCTGCCCGCGATCCTGCATGCGCTGCATCATCATCGCATCTTCCACCGTGACAGCAGCGTGCGGAATCTGGCGTACCCCCTCGGCATAGCGCATGACGCCCGTGTGTGGCGTGTAGAGCGACGCAGGACCGACGGACCGCACCAGACTGGCCACGGCACCGACGGCTGCGGCCTCATTGGCTCCGTTTGTACGGTACTCCACGGTCCTCCCATAACTGGTAAACGGCACATTATACAGGACAATCTTTCCAGGTGCCTCCTCTTTGCGGGCCTCCAGATCCTCGAACGAACTGACCACCAGCACCTCAGCAGTGATCCCCTCTTCGGGCGTGCCGATGCTGCCACCCAGACCTAAAATCTGCATGTCATTATTGGGCTGCGGCTCCAACATCGTCAGCGATTCTTCCCCGCGTACCCATTGCGGCACCATCACCTCTTCGCCATGCACGTTGTCGAGGCCGTCTGCTTCCATCTCTGTCAGGATCCATTCGATAGCCCGTTCCAGGTTCTCCGTACCGCTGAAGCGTGCGCCAAAGGTATCCGCGAGGTAGGCCAGCCGTTCAAATGCCGCGCTGTCGTCCAGTGCAGCTTCGATAAGCTGGTCGGCGTCCTCCTGGTAGGTCGAGGTGATCGTCATAGGTGTTGGCTGCGCTTGGGCTTCTTGGATACCTACCAGCAGAAGCACAACAAAGAGAAGCGGGAAAAGCTGTCGCATAGTCAATCGGTGTTGGCAAACGGGATGAAAGCGGCGCGGCAATACGCCATGAAGGTTGGAAGATACGCCCCAGCCCGGTGCAGGTTTAAGCAAATGTGCCCGTTTTCCAACCGCTTCGTGACAATTATACACACTCGATTATTCATTTTACATATGTAATACATTTGTTTATATCTAATCAATCACTCTACCTTGACAACGACATTCCTCACCAAACCTATGCTAATCTGATGATCTACGCCGAAGTATCTACCATTCCTGTATGTGGTTATGTGTCAGCGGGCCTGCTGGAAGATGCTGAAGAACAGCCGCTAGGCTACGTCACGGTACCCCTCCCCCATACGGGCGGCGACCTGTTCGGCCTCGTCGTCCGGGGAGATTCGATGAAGGGCATCGGCATCCAGGACGGTCAGGTCGTTCTGCTCCGCCGCCAGCCGACGTTCGAGGATCGCGACGTGGTGGTCGTGCTGATTGACGGACAGGCCACCCTCAAGCGAATCTACCGGCATAATAGAGGCTACCTGCTAGAAGCGGAAAACCCTGACTACCCGGCCCTTTTTGTCACCCGGGATGCCGTCTGGTACAGCGATACAGCCACTGGACCAGAACCAATTCGAGGCCAAGCACTGGACGTGCAGATTCTCGGGCTGGTCGTGGGCTTTTTATCGGAAGCGATATTCCCCATCTACGCTGCCTGAGAACCAGATGTCTTCTGCCTCGAACGAGCGGCCTCGCCATGTGCTCCATGCCGACCTGGACACTTTTTTTGTGGCCGTGGAGCGTGTGCTCGACCCGAAGCTGAAGCATCAACCTGTGATTGTCGGCGGCAAACCGAGCGGGCGGGGTGTAGTAGCAGCCTGCTCGTACGAGGCACGGGCCTACGGCATACATAGCGGCATGGCGATACGCGAGGCCGCCTATCGCTGCCAGGATGCTGTCTTTCTGTCGGGCACCCCTGATGCCTACCGCATGTACAGCCGTCGCGTGGCCGAGGTGCTGTCGCATGCTGCCCCCATTGTTGAGCAGGCGTCGGTGGATGAATTTTATCTGGACCTCTCTAGCTGCACCAAGCTGTTCGGCGACCTCTTCCAGTGGAGCCTTCATCTCAAAGCTGAGATTAACGAGACGCTTCACTTGCCCATCTCCATGGGGCTGGCGTCGAACAAACTGGTGGCGAAGATGGCGACGAGTGCCGTGAAGGGTGGTGCTACAAGTTGGGGCCGGGTGGCCTCGGTGCGGCATGGGCGGGAAGCTGCCTTCCTGGCTCCATTCGCGGTAGAGTGCATGCCGGGTGTTGGGAAGAAGACCACCATCACGCTGCGACGGTTGGGGCTTTGGCGACTCGGTAACGTGCAGCAGGCTCCCGAAGCACTCCTGTCAAAATCACTCGGTGTACACGGGCTCGCGCTGGCACGGCGGGCACGCGGCCAGGACAACCGCCCGGTGCGCACCTACCGGGAGGCTAAATCGGTGGGCCACGAACGGACGTTTCCCGAAGACACCCTCGACCGGGCATACATCGACCGTCAACTCTACCGCCTCGCTGAGAAAACAGCCGCCGACCTACGCCACATACGGTGTTGTGCTACGCGTCTCGTTCTCAAGCTACGCTATGCGGATTTTAAGACGGTCACGCGCACCCGGCGGATTGCGCCCACCAACGACGGAGCCGTGCTGTTGGCCCAGGCGCGCAGGCTCTTGCAGGCGCTTTTCAAACGACGTGTTCAGGTGCGACTGGTGGGCATCCGGGCCGAACGCCTCACTCCTCTCGTCCACCAGCGCGACCTATACGATGACACCTGGGAACGCCGCCAGCGCCTGCTCGCCACGGTGGATGGGCTGCATAACCGATATGGCCACGACATCATCCAGCCTGCCCGCCTGGCACGTCGGCCCGATCCATCTATTCATACAAATCATCAAGATCGCTCTTAGCCAGATCGATCAAGAACCGGGCAATGTTCTCGGCAACGGCATGCAGATAGCGTTCTCCCTTTTCTGCAGTTGCGTGTTTAGGATTGCCCACCCCTGTATCCTCTGATACTTTCGACCATTCCCGCTCGGCCCACGCCCACCCTTCTCGGAGCGCTTGTATCTTGAATGGACGGGCCTTGCCCTTTCCGGCCTCCTCCAGCGGCAAGACCAGATGCGGTGCGATGTGTAGCATCATGCTGGTTTCCATCTCACCCGCATGGTCGCCCGGCTCATCGAAAAAAACATCTCCGTCAGCGGCGCGATACCAGTTCAACGCACTGATGAACATCGCGGGATAGTCCACGCCGATCTCGCGGATCATCTGCCGAAAGTCGTTACCGCCATGTCCATTGAGCAGCACCAGCTTGTGGATCTGCTGTGCATTGAGCGAGTCCACGACATCCCGTAGCACGGCAGCCTGGGTGCTGGGATTCATGTTGATGTCGAGCTTGATATCGCGCTGCCCCGTATTCACGCCAAAAGGGATGGTGGGCAAAACGATGACCGAAGCGCCAGCATCCCACGCCCGACGGGCCGCCTCGGCAGCGACAACATCACATTGCAACACATCGGTGGCGTAGGGCAGATGCCAGTTGTGCGCCTCGGTCGCGCCCCAGGGCAGGATCGCGACCTCGTACGGCGTCTCGCTGACTGTTTTCCAGTTCGTCTCGACGAGGATGTAGGGCCTGGTAGGCATAGGCAAGCGTCTCTAAGTGATTTCCGTCATGCTCCGCCTGCATACGTGCGACCCTGGTTTTCTGTGCCGGATCTATTCCTCCAGATGCCGAATAAAACAGCACGCCACCAACCAATCAAAGGTATACCATGCCCATTGTCCCCCGAGCGCTACTCAACGAAGCGGCGCAGCGGTTTAAACTATTGAGCGAGCCCGTACGGCTGGAACTCCTCAACCACCTGCATGCAACGGGCGAGATGCCCGTACAGGCACTGGTAGAAGCTACGGGACACAATCAGGCCAATGTCAGCAAACACCTTTTGCTCATGGCCCGTGCGGGCCTATTACACCGCCGCCAGGAAGGACTGTACGTCTATTATTCGATCAAGGACCCCACCATCCAGAGCCTCTGCCTGTTGGTATGCAGCCGCCTGCAACAAGAAGAGACCACTGAGGGATGACAGCGTTTGATTTCTGTTTTTCCTTGATCCGTTAGCCTTTCCCTGCCATCCTCTACTCTTCGCCCACCTGCTCCAGGATCCAGTCGCTGATGGTATTCAGAGCCACCGGTGCCATCGTTTCTTCAATCTGTGCATATTCGGCAGGAGAGCCGGTCTGTGCGGTCTGAAAGAGATGATTCAGGCCAGAGAGTTCAACCGTGGTCACGTCTTCGTTGCCGCCCCTTTTGAGCGCGGCCTCAATGGCAGCGAGGTTTTCTTTGGGCGGTACCTGCAAATCCTTCTCGCCGTTGATGGCAAGCACGGGTACCTGCACTTCTGTGAGTGTCGGTATCGGATTGTACATCAGGAAATAACGAAACCATGGCGAGAGGTAGGGCCGAATTTGCTGGTCAATCACCGCCGCCTCGTCAAGCTCTGATGAGGTTAGCGCTGCTCTTTCTTCCTCGGTCATCCCGTCGATAGACGCCTGGACGAGGGCACGCAGGCGTTCTTCGGCTACCTTCCTATCGGATTCTTCTTTGAGTACGGCGAAGAGTTGCTCTTGCTGGGCCCTGCGCTGGGCAATGACTTCTTTGGAAGCCCCGCTGGCGCGGGCAATGAGGCCGCTCTGCAAATACAAGATCTCCTCCCCTGTCAGTCCTGGGCCAGCCATCAGCACGAGGAACGCTACTGCCTCTGGATTCGCTACGGCAACCATCGGCGCGACAAGCCCGCCCTCGCTGTGCCCGACGAGGCCGGTCCGCCCTGGATCGATATCGGCGCGGGTGCGCAGGAAGGCGACACCTGCTTCCACATCACTGGCGAAATCTTCTGTGGTTGCGGTACTGAAATCGCCTGTCGAAGCAGCAGTCCCCCGGTCATCAAAACGCAGCACGGCGATGCCCTGGCGCGTGAGATGATCGGCTAGGACAAGAAACGGACGGTGACCCATCAGGCTCTCGTCGCGGTCCTGCGACCCTGAACCACTGATGAGAATGACAGCAGGGTGCGGCCCCTCGGAGCGAGGCAACGTCAGGGTTCCGGCAAGGCGCACCCCTTCGGCGTCGGGATTGTCGAAGAAGACCTCTTCGTCGTCGTACGGATAGGGCCGCTCCGGCTCCTGGGGACGCACTACTTCTGGCACAGCCTCTACCCGTTCGAGCGCGAGTGGCAACGTCGCACCGCCTTGTTTCCACTGGCCTTCCAGCGTCTCACCTCCCTCGCCGAGGATGCCCTCATACAATCCACCGATAGCTTTTACCGAAAACAGCACACTGTCGCCCGCAACAGTAACAGCATCTACTGGGATGCCTGTCGCGCCCTGATCGGGGCTGTCCAGCGTCGCTGTGAGGCTGCCATCTTCCGCAGGCGTCACATGAAAAACGATGCGCAACTCGGCACTGGGTAGCATCAACGTACCGAGCCAGGTACCCTCTATGGTTTCACCAGGCTGCGCCGCGGCCATGTCAGGAAATGTCATGCCTGCTCCCATGAACAATACAACCAATATTCCCAGGCGAGCTTTCATGTGCATCACGCTACCTAACATTTTTTCCGTAGTAACTGGATGGTGTACGCTATGGATAGACACGAGGTTGAAAGCTGCAACGATTTTATTAAACCCCACCTTCTACTCTAGCAACCTGAGTTTGGCTTCGAGCGGCGCTCTCGAGAATTCCAACGCCCCCCCCGTGTCAGCACCGTCGAGCGTTTCGCCGGGTTGCAGGAAGTTGTTGTAGTAACCATCCTGCGCAGGCACGGTCACCTCTTGCACGTCGGACGACACGTTGAAAGCCACGATGGCGTGCTGATCGCCATAGACACGCTCGTAGACGACGATCCCGCGCTCGTCGTCTGCCAGGACGGGATGCATCTTGCCCTCCACGTACAAATGGGGATGTCCTCTCCGCATGGCGATAAGCTGCTTGTAAAAGTTGAACAAAGCCGTATCTGGCTTGACGGTGTCGGGCTGGCGCGTGCCTCCAAACGGTAGCGCTGTCTCATCTTCATAGACCCTATCGGACCAGACAAGCGGCTTCCGGTTGTCCGGGTCGTCAGCTCCCCACATGCCTACCTCGTCGCCGTTCCATATGTGCGGCGCGCCGACGTGGGTAAACTGTTGTACGAGCATTAACCGCTGAATTTGCTTCGTGCGATCATCGGGCTTGTCGAGTTTGTAATCCAGGTTTTCACGGGGGTTGACCTCAAATTTGTAGCGCCCCGGATTGTAGATCGACGTGGAGAAGCGTGGCGTGTCGTGGCTGGCGGTGAGGTTCATCAACGCCGGGCGGGTTTCGTAGGGGATACCCTCTTGTGCGGCGTCGAGCGCGGCGAGGTATTGGGAGGGCGTGTAATGCGGCGGCGTGTCGGCAAAGAAACTGCGTGTGGGCATATACCACCGGTAGTTCATCACGGCGTCGAAGACATCACCCTGGAGCCACGGTGCGGCGTCGTACATCGTCTCGGGCCAGACTTCCCACCAGACCTCGCCCACCAGATAGGCCTGCGGATTGATGCCGCGTACGAACGAGCGGTATTCGCGCCAGAAGCCCAGCGGCACCATTTCCGCTACATCCAGTCGGAAACCATCGACGCCATCAGCCGGATCGCCGTCGCCGTTGGGGTCGAGCCAGCGCCGTGTGACGTTGAAGACGTGCTGCTTTATGTCGGGATGCAGGTTGCCTTCGATAGC
>DATGCC010000896.1:0-3113 GCA_035312345.1 Rhodothermales bacterium | reverse complement strand
GATCATCGAGAGAGAAAATAGGAGAGAAGGAAGACTCAGCCCGCGCCGAGGTACTGGTTCATGACAGCTTCGACCTGGGCCCGAATCCAGCTTTCCGAAACGGGCACCAGCCGACTCCGCTTGATGTATACCTCGACGGCGTGGTCCGCGACATCAATATGGCCGGTAATGCCCGTGCGCTTGAAGGTCAGGCGGTCGTCCTGCCATGCATAGCGCAGATTGAGCTTCTGGCCCAGCGATGCCGCAATCTCTTCAACCATCGCTCGTGCCTTCTGTTTGCCCAGCGAGTGGGTGCGGTTGATTTGAACAGCCATAATCGTACTTTGCGATGGCAAATGTTGCTGCAGAGACGTAGCATGCTATGCCTCTACCCATGATCAAAAATGAAACAGGAAAAAAGATGCCTACACGCCTCGCGCTCGGAATGCTGTTGATTGGCTTGCTAGCTGCGCCGTCATGTGACCGACCTGTGGAAGAACCTGTCCCAACGATGGATACCACCGCCTCGCTCGGCCTCATCCCACAACCGCAACAGGTCCATGTAGGCGAGGGCACCTTTGACCCGGATGAGGATACGCAAATTGTGCTTTCCGATCCAACCGACCCTGCGCTTCGTGCCCTCGCCGATCTTCACGCTACCTGGCTCCGCGATGCAACGGGCCTCCTGCTGCCCATTTCGGACGCCCTGCCGGGCACGGACAACACTATCGCGTTCGTTCTTCCTGAAAGGATGCCGGAGGAGCGCGATGAAAGCTATCAGCTTGAGGTGAGCCCAGAAACTGTTACCCTGTCGGCCACCCATCCGGCCGGGCTGTTCTACGCCGCGCAGACCTTGCGGCAACTCTTTCCCGGCGAAGGGGAGGCCCGGTCGATTCAAGCGGCGACCATCGAGGATGCGCCGCGCTTCGTGTATCGCGGGATGCACCTGGATGTGGGGCGGCACTTCTTCCCGGTGGACTTCATCAAGAAGTACATCGACCTGCTGGCGATGTATAAGATGAACACGTTCCACTGGCACCTGACCGAGGACCAGGGCTGGCGCATCGAAATCAAGAAATATCCGAAGCTGACGGAGGTAGGTGCCTACCGCAAGGAGACGATCGTCGAGAAAAACTTCAACCCGTACGTCGGCGATGGCGAGCGCTATGGTGGGTTCTATACGCAGGACGAGGTGCGCGAGGTGGTGGCCTACGCACAGGAACGCTACGTAACCGTCATTCCTGAAATCGAGATGCCGGGTCATTCGACAGCGGCTGTGGCAGCCTACCCAGAGTTGGGCTGCACAGGCGAGCAAGTTGAGGTGACGACGCGGTGGGGCGTCTTCCCCGATATCTACTGCCCGAGCGAAGAGACGTTCGCGTTTTTGGAGGATGTGCTGACCGAAGTGATGGACCTCTTCCCCAGCCGCTATATCCACATCGGCGGCGACGAAGCGCCCAAAACGCAGTGGGAAGAAAGCCCGGTGGCACAGGAAGTTATTCAGCGCGAAGGACTGGCCGACGAGCACGAGTTGCAGAGCTATTTCATCCGACGGATCGAGCAGTTTTTGCTGGAACACGACCGACGGCTCATCGGGTGGGACGAGATTCTGGAAGGCGGCCTCGCGCCCGAAGCGACGGTAATGTCATGGCGCGGGATGGCGGGCGGCGTGGAGGCAGCGCGGCAAGGACACGATGTGATTATGACACCCAACAGCCACGTCTATCTCGACCATTACCAGGGCGACCCGGATCACGAGCCCCTCGCCATCGGCGGATTCTCGCCGCTCGAAAAAGTCTATGCCTTCGAGCCAGTACCAGAAGACCTGAATGCCGAGGAAGCCCGGCACGTCCTGGGCACGCAGGGCAACGTGTGGACGGAATACATGAAGACGACCGACCACGTCGAGTACATGGTCTTCCCGCGCCTGCTGGCCCTCGCCGAAGTGGGCTGGTCGCCAAAAGACGCCCGCGACTGGGATAGCTTCGTGCAGCGCCTTCAGCCGCACTTCCAGCGGCTCGACGCGCTCAATGTCAACTACCGTGTGCCCGCCATTCAGGGCCTGTCGGTAGACCGCCTCTCGTTGGAAGACACGACAACCGTGACGCTCAACACCCTCTACCGCGATGCCGCCATCTACTACACCACCGATGGTACCGAGCCGACCACCCAATCGCCGCGCTACACGGAGCCCATCGCTGTCCCCGTCGCCGACAGCGGCACAGTTATTACGGCGCGGGTCTTTGTGGACGAAGAGCGCAGCAGCCCCATCGCCCAGGCCCGTATCACAAAGACAACGTTGCGCCAGCCAGCGGATGTAGACGCCGAGACTCTACAACCGGGATTGGCTTTTGCCTACTACGATGCCGGCGTTGCCTCCGTAGAAAACCTGAAGGATCAAGTAGTAGCGCAGGAAGGGGTTGCTGAAACTATCGGTTTGCAAGATATGGAGACAAGGCAACCCTTTGGCCTGCGCTTCACCGGCTTCCTGCACATCCCCACCGATGGCGTGTATACCTTCGCACTCACCTCCGACGATGGCAGCCGCCTCGCCATCGGGCACGACGTTGTCATTGACCACGATGGCTATCACAGCGAGCGTACCAAACAAGGCGCAAGAGCCCTCGCTGCCGGCTATCATCCCATCACCGTTCTCTATTTTCAGGCAGGCGGCGGGCAGGCACTGGACCTCGCCATTGCCCGGGCCGATGAAACACCGCAATCCATCTCGACGGCTTGGCTGTTCCATGTGGGGGATACCTCGCCGTAGGGATATGATGCACTATGTCCCTACAACCCTGTGTCAATGCCGTCCGCAGCTACAGGTGGGGCCGCGGAAGCCAAGTTCGGCACCGTGCCAGATGAAGGCATCGCTCACCTCATCTTTCTCCCAGTAGAACGGGGCGCGCTCCTTCGGGTGGTTGCCGATCTCGTTCATCGTCGCGGCATCGTAGAGGCGACCGTTGACCATCACCGATTCGATCTGCTCGGTGTGCTGGATGTCGTCGAGGGGATTGGCAGTGAGGACGATCAGATCAGCCAACTTCCCGGTTTCGAGCGAGCCAATGTCCCCGTCGAGGCCAAGGTATTGGGCACCGTGGAGGGTGGCAGAGCGGAGCGCTTCGTGCGGAGTC
>DATGCC010000895.1:0-2028 GCA_035312345.1 Rhodothermales bacterium | reverse complement strand
GGATCAGGTCTACTGGCGCATCGGCGGGCAGCGGCTGTCGGTAACCGGGCTATTGTCAGAGTTGGATAGCATTACCGAAGACGGACGATTCACGGGCCGCGCCGTCGATACAGGCGAGTTTACCGATAGCAAGCGGCGGTATCTGGCGGCGCACCGCTGGGACTGGCGTCCCTCGCGCCATTTCATGATCTCGGCGATGGAGTCGGCGATTTATTCAGGGAAGAACGCTGGCGTCTCGCTGAAATACCTGAACCCGTTCCACACCTTCACCTTCGTCATCGACAACATCCCGAAGAACGACGAAAACAATGGCTACATCGCCGGGCTGGTATGGGGCCAGTACAAGCGACTAACGATCCACGGCCAGTGGATGGTAGATGACTTTGATGCCCTCGGGGAAGGCAATGAACCCATTGCCGCCTCGCTTGTCGGCTCGTTGACCTATGCGGCTCCGGCTTTTGATGTGGGCGCCACGCTTGAGATGATCACGGCGCGTACGTACAATGCACCCCAGCCAGAAGGCAAATACCTGTACCTCCTTCGGGGTCTTGCGACACAGTTCAGTGATTACATCCACGCCGCCGTCTTCGCCGATGTGTACCTCGACGGGCTGGTGCCTGGTCTGCGCCTGACGCCGCGTGTCGACGTGCTGGCCCAAGGAGAGCAGGACATCCGCAGACCCTACCCCACGACCGCAACAGAGAGTGAGACCATCCTCGATGGCACGGTGGAACGAACTGTGCGCCCGGCGATGCAAGTGCACCTTCAACCCGCACCGTGGTGGTGGATTCGTCTCGATGGAGGTGTCAACGTCGTCTCGAACGAGGATCACGTGATCGACCAGAATCACACACGGTTTGTCGGCCTCGCGGAAGTGGGGGTGCGGCTGTCGCTGGATCGCGCCTATCGCATTTCATTGTAGAGAATCTCATGTCGCGCTTTTTTACACAACATGTGCTGTGGCTGATCGGGCTAGTGCTCCTGCTGGCAGGCGGTCGAGCGGCATGGGCGCAAACAGAGACTACCCCGTTCGAAACACTCGAATTTCGCTTCAGCGGTGCGCGCAACGTGAACCAGAATTTCCTGCACACTTTCTGGCAACAGGGCACCGGAGGCGAGTTTTCCGTGGCGACCCCGTTTTACCTGGGCTATGCCGAAGTCGGCGGTGCCTATCATCGATATCCAGTCAAACAATTCACGGTGCCTGCCTTTGATGCTGTGCTCACCTTTGCAGGATGGGGCCTGGGCGTCGGCGTGGCAGATCGGCTACGGCTCGAAGGGGGCGTCCGCATTGGCACCTACCGCATGACATTCGATGAGATTACCGACTTTCCGGGGGTCAAAAACGAGAGCGAGTTAGCGTTGCTGCTTCATGCGCGGCTGGCCATACGGCCCGTGGGCCCGGTATCGTTGCACCTCGGCGGCAGCTACATGAAAGTGTACACCTTCCTCAGGATGAACCTCTGGTACGCCTCTGCGGGCCTGAGCTACCGCCTGAACTCGCCCAACTGGCTGAAAGATTTCTTGAGATAATGCAGGCTTCGCTTCGTCTATTATTTTTTTCCCTGGTGTTGGGCAGTTTGATTGCTCCAGTAGTCTCGGCGCAACCCGTCGAGATCCCAGTGGCACGTCCTGGTGTGCAGATTATTACGGCAGCGGATATCGAGCAGGCTGGCGTGGTGCGGCTCGGCGATCTGTTTGCCCTCATCGACGACTGGTACGCCTCTTCCATGGACGGCTTCGCGTGGGAGGTGTCAGCAAATGGGCTGGGGGCTTTCGAGCAGGACAACTGGGCGCTCTTGATCGACGGGCAACCGGTTGATATGCGTATTCTAGATGCGAAAAACATCAACCTGCTGCCCCTATCGCCCGCGCAGATTGCCTACGTGGAAGTCATCAACACACCGGCGCTGGTAGAAGGCGTCATGGCCTCCGGCGGAGCCTTGCACATCCATACCCGGCAACCTTTCGACGGGCCTGCGATCCAGGGTGGCTTCGCGGCAGGCAACGAGATCGGCGACCCCGGCC
>DATGCC010000894.1:0-16094 GCA_035312345.1 Rhodothermales bacterium | reverse complement strand
CCCGGTGAAGTCAAGGTGATTATGGGACTATCTGTGCCTTCAACGTGTCATTTCGAGCGGTGCCTGAAAAGAGAAGTCGAAGCACTGCGCCTGTGAAAACAGCTCCAACGGCGAGATTCCTCCACTCGCTTTGCTCGGTCGGAATGACACACAAACTTGGGCTACAACTACAGCGGCTGTTCTGCAAAGAACTCAAACCGGATTTCGTCTAGCTCTGGAATGTAGCTCACGCCAATGACCTGCGTATTCTCTGTGTTGAAGGTAGTCCTCCCCTCCACCGCACCATTAATGGTTACAGCCAGTTCATGGCTCCCAGCCGTCACCTCCAGCGGAACAACCTCCACTGGACCACTGAAACTACTCTCGTTCACGGCACCGTCAAACACAATGTGCTGATCGACTGTGACCCGTACGGAGGAGGCGTAGAAATATTGGAAATGTACTTCCAGTGTGCTCCTGTCCGGCTCGCCGTCCTCCAAAAAATCGCATCCTGTCAGAACAAAGGGTGCAAAGCAAAGCACCAGGATAGGCAGAACGTTTTTCATGGCGGGCGATTCGAGTTGGGCAAGTGTTGCTACTCATACAAGGCTCATGGTCGGGACACCCAACCCGGCGCTCTGGCGCGGAACTGTTTGCCATAGTACCAGAGCAGACTGCCCCCGCCTACCACGGCGCACAGGATAACAGGGATGCGGTAAACCGCAACAACCTCGTATAGAAACGAAGCCCCCAGCGCTCCCATCGTGACGATCACAAATGCCACCTGCACCAGCCGCCGGGCCATGCGCTCACGGACAAGTGTGGACACGATGATGATGAGCAATGCCGCGTGAAACATAATGAACCCCGCGTACCCGTTGCGCACTGCCAGGCTAAAGTCGCCATGGAAGCGAAACACCCAGACCATAGCCACATGTACGACGATGACGAGCGCCACCCCACGCCAGAGTGTCCACGGCATCGGATGGCGTAGCGAGCGTACTACCACCGTCGTCAGCCCCACGTAGCCGATGATCGCCAGCAGAAACGTGATGAAAATAGCTGTTGTGCCTTCGCCTACCATGTTCTTCAGGGCGTACTTGATCGAAGGATGCAGATCCCATTTACGAAGACAGCCGCTCGCGTCCACTCTGTGCACGATCCTGGAAAGTTGCCTCCTCGTCCAATACCGATCCATCCAAAAGACTGGCCGACTGGGTTGTTGTGGACGGCGCTTTGAGCACTGGCTCACCTGCGATATCAGCCAATTGGTTGAGCAACTGGCTCAGTTGACGCTCCTTGCGACGGGCCAGAGCGGCATGTCCGAAGCGGGCCACAGCAAACGTAGCGGCCATAATCGTCAAACCAAGCAGCCAGCCCGCCAACATCTCTAATCCGAGAAAAATCGGCACGTTGATGGCAAACTGCAACATGATCGACAAAGGAATGGCAAACATGAGCGCCGCCAGCGTAGCCGACTTTTTGAAAATGCGGATCCGGGTCTGCCCGTTGCGTGAGGTCGCCGTCACCTGCACCTGCTGCTGACGGTCGTGGAAGGTCCACTCGCGCATACGCCCAACCTGCCCGGAGTGCCCTGCCAGCCCCAACGTCCGATGGATCTCACCGACCATTTCCACCCACTGCTCATCGGTCAGGTCGCCCTCCACCACCCGCTCCAGATGCTGCGCGATGGGCGCGCCGAGTAGATGAAAAGGACGCTTCCCAGGTTCACCGCTTTCTATTTCCGAGATGGCCGCTGCCACATGGCGCGGGTCGATCCCCGACTCTTCGGCGATCTGCTGGATCTCTTCGAGCGAGAGGCCATAGGCGCTGGCTTCGCCCTCGTCCTCCTGCATCTCGGCAGCGCGCTTCAGAATGTTGCGGATTTCCTTGTCCCGGTACAGGCGCGCCATCGGCGTTGCAGGGTAAAGGGATCAGGTGGATAGATGCTGCTCGGCACACTCGGAGCAGTCGAGCCAGATTTCGACGGGAATCCGGGGCAAAGCGGAAGGGCTTTTACCCCGCTCGAAAACAGGACGGAAAAGCACCTCTCCCTCCTGGTGTGCCTCACCACAGGTGTGGCACGTCACGCTGTCCGAGAGCGGCGTCGGCGTGTACCCGGAGATCACCCAACCATCGTGCCCAATATGAGTTGCCAGGCTTTCCAGCGCTGCCCGCACCGTCTGCGACTTGTTGCCACCGTAATATGTATCCGCCAGCTTCTCGATCAGTTCGACCGTGGCGTCATCTAAGGTAAAGTTAAGGCGTTTCATGCGTTGCAAAAATCTACGAGCCTATGAGGCTAAGAGTCTATGATTTCTACAAGAACGCTTTTCCTAGTCTCATAGACTCATCTTCTTACGAGTGGTCGTGCCCTTCATGAGCCGTGCAGACGGTGGCTTCATCGCAGCACCGATCAGCACACCAGTTGCGCCAGTGCCCGCCGATAAGCAGGCCACTTCCGGCCAACGTCAGCATCGATTCTGCTGCAAAGCCAGGCATAAAATGGCCCCAGAGCGCCGCAACGAGAATAACGAGTAGACCGCTTCCCAGCAACAGAGACGGGCTTTTCTGCCCGTGCTTCTGCCAGCCAGAGCGCATCGCCAGCCCAGTAATTGGGATGAGCAACAACGCAAAGACCGGATGCAGCCAGTCATGCAGCGATTCCCCCAGCGACCACAGCGGCAACGTGGCTACAATAATAGGCAGGAACAGGCAATGCACAAGGCAAATACCCGACACCATAACGCCAATCCGATCCCAGCGGCTCGGCGCTATTGTTGTTGAAGGGGAGGTAGCAGGAGACATAAAACAAAGGTGAACCGATGAGTGTATACAAAGTATGTATCGTAATACACACTCATCTACTTAATCCCTACCAAAAGGATCCCGCCTGTCTACCACGCCACTCGATGTGGCATACGATGGGCATGCCGCGTCAGGAGGTCGATATGGCGCAGACCACGCTTCGAGAGTTCGTAGCGGTCCCCGGACCCTTCAATCAGCCGATTAGTGAGCAATTCGTAGGAGATCGGCGATTCCTTAATCATCGTCACCACGGGTTCAGCTACGGCCCGTTCATAGGGATCGATGCGTAAGGGGAAACCTGATTGGGCAAACGAAATTTCCCACGCGAACGCCGCATCTGCATCGCCATGATACACTGCCGGGTTATAAAGCGCCGGAGCCATCCACGGATAACGCTGCAGCAAATCAAGCCGTCCTTCATTGGGCACAGCGACTTTGAAATACACCTCTTCCCATTCTAGAAACGTCGGAATCGTCAGCGTGGGGTTGTTGCGCAAGGCCAGATAGAGATCCGGCACATTGAGACCGGCCATGTTGAGCCCACTGTGAATGCCGTGGTAGTTGGGATCCCGATTCTCATTGAAATAATCGTTGTACCAGTTATCCATCGAGGTGTTGAGCAGCAGGTTAATCTCGAAATGCACATGTGCCCGCCGCCGGTTGATCCCCACGCCCGTGTAACCCAACAACCCCAGCCGATCGCCCTGCTTCACCGCCTGCCCCTCGCGTACATAGACCGCGTTGAGATGCGCCGACAGGGTGTAGTACGGTGAGCCGTCCCACCAGTGTTCTACCACCACATACTTGCCATAGTTGGACTGCCGCTCCACATTATTGACGTAGACGACTGTGCCCTCATCAATGGCACGCACAGCATCCAGCGGCTCGTTACGGCGATCACGGCGGACAGGCTTGATATCGGCCCCTTCGTGAAAGCGCGTGTAGACGATCCCGTGGTCCGTCTCGACGGCGTTGCGCACAAAGCCGTACTGCCCGCCCTGCCAGGGCCGCGAGCGCCGCCCTTGAAAGGTACGGTCGGTGTACATGTAGAAGCCCGGCCCGTCGTTGTCGAAGAGGGCGTCGTTGTCCGTCGGCAGGATCAGGCGCAGCGATTGCGCAGCGGCAGGGGCCATCCCGCACCCGAAGAGGATGCAGACGATTAACAAACAGCACCATCGCTGAGCAGCCGTCATCAGATCAAAAAGCAAGCGGTGATAAAAAAAAGGAAGACAAGAAGAACTGGCGGGAGAAAACAGCCAGAACAACCCTTTCCCGCCATCCTCCTCCTAGAAAGCCAGGCTTAAATTAGCGAACAACACCCGTCCGGGTTCCGGGATGGGCGTGCCGATGAATGGATTTTTTGCGTTCAGGTGATTGACGTAGGCTTTATCGGTCAGATTGGTCACAATCGGGATTTGCATCGCCATGCCCCACCTCCATCACCAACGGCACGATTGGCATCTGCCCCAAGAGTAGCAAATAGGCCAGGCTAAAAACAAGAAACGCACGCCCCGCCCCCGGCACCGCAGATCGCAGTCGCTTCGCGTTGGCTGGTTTGTGATAGGCCCTGACCATCATGAACGCAATATATCCTAAAACGAGGCGGTGTGCTCTACCGTATCATCGTCGAAATAATAGGACTGCTGTTTGTCGTCGGGGAAATGGCGCACCTTGACGATGTTTTTCTGGTCGTCGAAAAGCTCTAGCAGCAGTTGGTTTTTGATGGTGAGCTTTTTGATGGTGGCAGAAGCCTCATATTGCAGGGCATACCACCACATGGGCTCCTTGCCCTCCATTTCCTCTCCGCTGCCTATAATCTGTCCTGTCAGTTGCTGTCCTTCGGTTTCCAGCACCAGCCTCTCGTTAAAATAGGCTACAAACTGTGCATCGACCGCCGGATTCACCTCCAGCGCAAATTCCGGCGCTTTGTGATACTTCCGTAGCGCTTCTTCGAGATCATCCTTGAAAAACCGCACACGGAAGACGACCACATTGTCCTCCACGGCCACGCGCCCGTAGCTGATGTGGAAGTCGTGAATGACGAGCCCTGCCTGTGGCGTTGGGCCAAGTGGAAATAGCAAGGCGAGAACGAACAAGAGCATGCAGGGGCTACCCAGTATGTTTATTCAGAACGGAGGTGGTGAATAGTGGATGGTTGATAGTCAAAACGCCACACAACTATCAACCATCCACCATCTACTATGCACCCTCTTTACTCCTCACCGCCCGACTCGTTCACATCCACAGCGGGTGTCTCCCAGACGTTGTTCTCGCGGTCCACATCGGCGAAGACTTCATCAGGATCGAGTTCCACCTTGGCGATTTTCTTGTTGCTGAAAAAGCCTTTGGTGTACTCCAGTTCGTTGCCGCGCCACACATCCACGGGCATCTCGAAGCGCTCCGTGGTGCCATCGTCGTAGGTCACTTCGAGGTTGACGGGCATCATCAAACGGCCTTTGTTTTCGACTTTGATGCGGTAATAATTCTGCCCCAAGTCAGTGTTACTGGTCAGCGAGTCGGCCGCCTGCACACTGACATTCGTGAGGGCCTGATCGGTACTCCAGGTGGTGTAGAACCAGCCCCGCCAGAACCATGGCAGATATTCGCCTGTGCCTTCTTCGATGGTGCGGAAGAAGTCGGCAGGCTGCGGGTGTTTGAACATCCACTTCTCCGAGAACTCGCGGAACGCCTCGTCGAAGGCTTCGTCGCCAACGATGTTTTCGCGCAACATGAGCAGGCCCGCTGCCGGTTTCGAGTAACCGTTGTTGCCGAAGTTGCTCTGGATCAAGTCCGATTGCGTCATGATCGGCACCTGATTTGGATTCCGCATCTAGTCCACGATGTTCACAGACGGGCCGCGACGGCTGGGATAGGTGCCATCGGTGGTCTGCGTCCAGATGTCGGTGTTCTGATAGGTCGTGGCGTAATCCTGCTCGCTGTAATATTGCAAAAAGGAGTTGAGCCCCTCATCCATCCAGGTCCACTTGCGCTCGTCTGAGGCTACGATCATCGGGAACCAGTTGTGCCCCACTTCATGGATCGTCACGCCGATGAGGGCGCGTTCCAGGCCATCCGAGTAGGTGCCATCGGGCTGAGGCCGCGCGCCACAAAAAGCGATCATCGGGTACTCCATACCGAAGACGGGGCCGTGGACGTTGGTGACTTTCGGATACGGATACTCGAAGGCCATCCTCCCGTAGGTCTTGAGGGTCTGAACCGTCGCCCGCGTCGAGACTTTGTCCCACAACGGCATCGCGTCGCGGGGATAGTAGGAATAGACGTGGATCGGCTCCTCATTGGGGCGATATTTGAAGCCCGCCGCGTCCCACACGTAGGTTTTGGACGAGACCCACGCGAAGTCACGCACGTTTTCGGCTTTGAAGTGCCACGTCAGCGTACCGCTCTGTTTCGGGCGGCTGCCAGACGTCATCACTTCGTCGGGCCGAATAATGAATGTGGGCTCCTCGCTTTGCAACGCCTGCTCAATCCGCTTCTGCTGCGTTTCGGTTAGCACCTCGTCCGGGTTTTGCAAAACGCCCGTCGCGTTGACGATGTGATTCGCTGGCACAGTGATCTTGACATCGTAGTTGCCAAAGTTCAGGTAGAACTCGCCACGCCCGAGAAACTGGTCGGTCTGCCAGCCATTCACGTCGTCGTAGACGCTCATGCGCGGGAACCACTGCGCGATTTCGTAGAGCCAGCCATCGGTAACCAGCTCTTTGGCCCCGCGCCCGTTGTCCGGCACCGGGAAGCTCCAGTCAATCTCGACCTCGCGTTGATCACCCGGCTGCAATGGCTCCGGCAGGTTGATTTTCATCACGGTGTCGTTGATGCGGTAGTCGGCATCCACGAGGTCGCCGTCCTCCACCAGTTGCACCCGCGAGATGGTGTAGCCGCCGTCGAAATTGCCAGCGCCAACGAACTGCCGAAACCGGGGGCTGATTTCTTCAGGGAGCGCATCCTGCATGCGGTACGAACGGCTGTGCTCCAGCGAGCGGACGTTCTGGTCGAGTTGCACCCAGAAGTAGCGCAGTTCGTCCGGCGAGTTGTTGTGATAGATGATGCGTTCGGAGCCGCTGACGGCGTGGTTGGTTGTGTCGAGCGCCGTCTCAATCACATAATCGACCTGCTGCTGCCAGTATGCTGGCCCCGGTGACCCGGCGGCGTTGCGCTGGTCGTTAGGATCGGGCCAGTCTTCAAGGGGGCGAAAGGCGGAGCGGTCGGTGTCGGTGTCGTCGTCGGTATTGCGCCATTGCTGGGCCAGCGTGGACGGCGCGGCGAGCGCGAGCACCCAGACTCCCAGCGTCAACATGGCCACAAAACGACGGATGGTAGCATTTTTCATAGGAATGGGTTGTTCGGTGGGTGTGTTTTATGAAAGGGTATGGCTTGAATTCATCCCCAAAGCCGGTCTACAATCATCGTCAGCGCAACGCCAGCGGTGGCCCCGGAAAGCACGAGAATCCAGGCATAGCGCGTCATCTTCACGAGGCGGATCATCGCAAGCGAGAGCAATAGCACGAAGAACAGAATCACGACCTGCCCGGCTTCCAGGCCGAGGTTGAACGCCAACAACGGTATGAAGAGGCTTTCTTCGGCTCCGAGGATGCTGCGCAGGAAGTTGGAAAAACCCAGCCCGTGAATCAGCCCAAATGCCAGCGCCAGCCCGTACTTGCTACGCCGTGCCCGCTTCGACTCCTGAAACCGGTGTTCCGTCTCGTCGGCCTCAAGGATGTTGATGACACTGGTCACGAAGATGGTGACGGGAATCAGCACCTCAACCAGTGTGTCGTTGATTGTAACGAGGCGTAGCGTGGCGAGCGCCAGCGTGATGGAGTGCCCCACGGTGAATGCCGTTACCAGCCAGAGCACCTGCCGCCACTGCCGTAGCGCATACACCGCACAGAGCGCCGTGATGAAAAGAACATGGTCGTACCCGTTGATATCCGCAATATGCTCGAAGCCGAGCCGGAGATACACGAGAAACTCTGAACCCATAAAGCGGCAAGTCGACTTGCGGGATGATCAGGCACGATGCCGTATACCCTTCAATCACGAAATGGATGCACTTTTTTTAACATCCTGCACAAAAGGCCTCCTCCCTACGGAAGAAGCGCCTGTAAGGGTACTACAGGGGCGACTATTGACCCAGGAAGGAAAGGGAAAGGGAGAGAAAGGACAAAAGGGTGAGCGCATTGCTTGTTTGATTTTCTATCAGCAACCCTTCTCTCCCACTCTTCCTTCTCCTCTTTCCTAAAACTGCACCTGCACCTCGAAGCGCACGTTGCGGCCTGGATCCAGCACATCGAAAGGCTTGAAGCGGCTCAGATGGCTGATGTAGGCCGTGTCGAAAATGTTATCGACGGCGAGGATGGGCGTGATGGTCAATCCGCCTGTTGCCAGGGTGCCGCTCAGGGCCGCATTCCATAGGGTGTAGCCGTCGGTAGGTGTCTCAGTAGGATCAATGCGCGTCTGCTCGGCCATGAAGGTGGGACCGATGCGGAAGCTCACCTGCTCGGCAGGGCCAATTTGCTTCTGCTCCAGTTCCAACTCTGCCCGTAGGCGAGGTGGCGGGGAGAATGGCAGGGGCGTGTCGGTGTCGAGGTTGCGTGTGCGTGTCACGTCGCCGGAGAGATGCAAATGAACCCATTCCAGCGTGTGCGGGTGGTAATCCATGCGCACCTCTCCACCCCACAGCCGCGCCTCGGCCTGCTCGTACTGGTAGATGGAAAAGCCCGATCCAGGATCGGTGGCCTCGGTACGGCGTGGGAAGATGTAGTTGTCAATGGTGTTGACGTAGCCAGACACCTCGACGTAAAAATGCGACGTGAGCCAGCGCACCGTCGATTCAAGCGTCAGGTTATTCTCGCTCTCCAGCGTCGGATCGCCACGCTCGTAGCGGATCGTGCCTTCATGAACACCGTTGCCGAAAAGCTCAATGAGCACCGGGGCCCGCCAGGCCCGCCCGCCATTGACGGCTACAGACAAACCCGTCACCGGCTGCCAGGCCATGCCCAGCGCGCCAGAGAAAGCACGGTAGTGGCGCGTTTGTGCCTCAACGCCCAGGTCTTCGTTGGCATTCACATCCAGGGCACGGGTGTCCAGGCGGAGGCCGCCGCTGAGCGTCAGCGCAGGCAGCGACAGTTCCTCGAAAACATACGCTGCGCCGTTGATCGTGCGGGCTCCAGGGATGAGGTTTTCCTCTGCCAGTGTCTCGTTGCGCTGGTAAAATCCGCTGAGGCCGATGGTGCCAAAGAGTCGTCCGAGCGGGCGGTGGTGAAAACGGGCATCGCTCGTCACCGTTGTCAGGCGCAGAAAGAGCGCGGGCGTTTCTGCTTGTAGCGCTGCTTGCTTTTGCAGTGCGCCTTCCTCCTCTTCATCCTCAAACTCTTTGCGGCGGTTTTGCTGCACCGTGTTGACCCATTCAAGCCGGTTTAACCCGACGGGCAGATTCAGTTGCAGCTTGGTGCGGTCGTGGCTCACCCGCTGGAACGGCTGCGCGATATCAAAGCGATCTCCGCCTTCCAGGGCTTCTTCTGGTTCAAAAAGCCCCAGCTTGGCGTTGAAATGCTGATACTCGCCCAGCACCCGTCCCCACGAAAAAGCACGGCCTAACCGCACTGCACCGTTGATCTCTTCCAGTGCGGTGTTGGGAATCAGACGGCGCGGTGTGGACACATTCCCGGCCCGGCGCAGGCTCAGCGATCCTTCGTAGAACAGGCTGCGCGTAGCCCCACCGAGTTGCACATTTCCGGCTCCCTGCCGGGTGTTGCTCAGGCCCTGGATGGCAACCTCCCCTTCCAGCGGTCGATTTCGGTCGAAAAGATCCCCACTGGAAGCTTGAATAACACCGCCGAGGGCATCGGAGCCATAGAGCAGACTGGCCGGTCCCTTAACCACCTCGATACGATCCACATCGAAGGCATCGAGTTCGGGCGCGTGCTCATCACCCCATTGCTGACCTTCCTGCCGGATGCCATTCTGAATGACGAGCACCCGCTGCGAGGTGAGGCCCCGCACCATCGGCTTGGCGATGCCCGGCCCGGTACGCAGCAGCCGCACGCCTGCCGTTTCGCCGAGCGCATCGAACGCCGTCGTGCCACGATGCATGTCGAGTTCGCGGCCTTCCAGCACCGAAACGGCCTGCGGCGTCGATAAAATATCGGACGCCTGTGCCTTTGCAGTAATCGTAATTGCGGGCGCTTCCAGCGTGGTGTGCAGCAGCACTACATCGAGCGTGACGGGGTCTTCCGCTACGGTGATGGTCTCGCTCAGGGTCTGATAACCGACGAAGCTAATGACCACGCGGTACGTCCCAGACCGCTTCACTGACAGACGGTAAAGACCGTCCGCATCGGTAGCTGTACCGGCCTGAAGTGCAGGAATGAAAAGGGTAGCTCCAGCGAGCGGCTCCTGGGTCTCAGCGTCCGTCACGCGGCCCTGCAAAACCTGGGCCTGCACAGGACCTGTCATGCACATCCAGAGGATGCACCCTACGTAAAGTAGTCGCATAGTAAATCTCCTGATTCGTTGCGTTCCTAAGTCGAGAAACCGACTACACCGGCCCGGTAAAATGAGCCTGCATAGCCGTCACTCAGACCACAGGAGGTCCACGAATCAGAAGATCGAAAAAGGGAACCGAGACAGGCGAAGAAACGACCCTTTCTTCGTAGGTTCCAAACAAGAGCAACGCGCTTGACTGCGACCAAAGCCCTTCCACCGACAACTCGTGCCGATGGCAAAGCGCGCAGAGGTCGTTGTGGAAATCGGGAAGCGTTGCTTCAAACCCGTCGCCATGTCGCGAGTGGTCGCAGGCTTCGGCCGCAGAAGTGTCGCCGCGCAGGTCGGCCCAGGCGAGGCCATGATGGGCGCGGTGCAGCGCAGGCATGAGCAACCCGCCAACCACAAAAACCGCCAACAGCCCGAAGGCTGTCAGCGTGCGGTTATCGGGGTACGTGAAGCGCATGGCAGCGAAGAAATTAGCAGAGTTAGCAGCGTCTACTACGCAGCGAAAGCCTGATGGGTTCAGGCCATGCTGACTTGCAGCGGATAATCGGCCTCGACGTTCCCCTTCGTCATTTCGCGCAGCCGTCGCCGTAGCAAGCCACGCCGAAACGCGCTGATATGATCGACGAAAAGGATCCCTTCGAGATGGTCATACTCGTGCTGAATGACCCGCGCCAGCAAGCTGCCTACCTCCAGCGTCTGCGGCTCCAGGTGGCGGTCCAAATATTCGACCTGGATGCTTTCGGGCCGCGCCACCACCTCGCGTAGGTCGGGAATAGACAAGCAGCCTTCTTCAAACTCGACTTCCTGCTCGCTTTCCCACACGATCTCCGGGTTGATGAAAACCATCGGCTGCGGTGGCAGGTCGGCGACTTCGTCCTCTGTCAATTCATCCAACATGGGCGTCAGATCTGCTACGAAGAGCCGCTCGGTGCGGCCCACCTGCGGCGCGGCCAGCCCAATGCCTGCGGCCCCCCGCATCGTCTCGATCATGTTGTCGATGAGTTCTTGCAGGTCATCAGAATGCTCTTCAACATCCTGCGTTTGTATGCGCAGAATAGGATCGCCGTACACGTGAATAGGAAGAATCATCGGTGGGAAGAGGCAAGCTGGTCGAAAACGGATCGTTCATTAACCGAATTCCACCGCAAAGGTGCCAGCATTCACGAAAGATTTGGCTACGAAGTGAAGACGAGGCGCGTGTAGTGGATGCGTACCGCACCGGAGCCCTACACAGCCTACGTTACTGATCGTTGGCACTGGGCTCAGGAATCAAAACATCGCTGGTAACAACGCCAATGAGTTCAAGCGCATCCGCAGTCGTATAGACGGGAATGGCATAGGTGACCATCCACACATCACCGCCGCCTTCGTCGAAGTAAGGATCAGTCCACACAGGAGCCTTGGTTTCGACCGGTGTAACGTACCACATCTGTTCGGGCGCGGTGTAGTCATAGCTATCTATAAGATTTTTCTCGACCAATGTATCTCCTTGCCGAAAAACATACGGTGCCGATTTGACACCCCCGTTGTCCTCCGGCGCAAAGGCAAACGCCGCTCCATAGATCTGTGGATTTTCCCGCATATACGTCTGGAGCATCGCGAAGACCTTATCTGTATCCCGATCTGTCATGCCGCTGGCTACTGTGGCGAAGGTCCCCAGCGCTTGCTCTACTTCCAACCGTATGGCTGGATCCAAGTCTGGCCCTAGAGTCCCCTCCCCTTCCTGCATCGTTGCCTCGTCGGTGCCTGGAACAGTTTCCTCTTCGGCCTGCCCTCCACACCCAACAAACAGTATCAGGCCTACGAACAGGACAACGCAACCGGCAAAACATCTTTTCAAGCCATCCATGATCCACCTCTTTTTATGAACCTGAAACCAGCCCCTGAATGAACCCCACACGACTGTAAAGGTGCCAGCGCTACATGCACCTTACTGCGCTCGGCACGCGCCGAAGACCGCTCGAAATGGAATCCAGCGCGGCCAGATTCAGCAGCATTTCAGTGACAATGCGAGTTTAGAGTAGCATGATTCCCCCTTAGAAGGGGCAGGGGGATGTTCGTTCTTCATGCCTTTTACTGACATCCCCTTCCAAGGGGACTTTCTCGCTCAACCCTTAATTCGCACTGACATCGAAGATGATGAGGCAGGGCATGTTGAGCATGTTAGTGGGTTTGGGTAGTGGGCAAATATATACCCCCCTTCCCTCCACGTCGATCTGCGTGCCAGTTCGGATGGCCCAGGCTACAACATACCCAGATTCACAAATTGAGCAATCACTTCCTGCAACTGGATGCAGGTATAGGGTTTGCTCAGGTAGCCATCAAAGCCCGTATCCAGAAAGCGTTTTCGGTCGTCTTCCATCGCATAGGCGGTCATGGCAATGGCGGGCGTCCGGGCATGTCTTGGCATCTGGCGGAGCGTATGCAACACATCCTCTCCGGTCTCATCCATACCCAGGTTGATATCAATAAGCATCAGGTCGAACGCTTCTGTCTCCCCAACGTCATATGCTTCGGTGGGCGTAGCCGCTACAAAAAGCGTGTGTTCTCGCAGAATGTGTTGAGCCACCTTCCGGTTAATCACATCGTCTTCTACGATCAGAATACGTAATGCATTCTCCATGGTCACATCATTGAGGCTCGCTGACCCGCCAGCCGATGCTGCACTGCCATCGTTTTTCGCAGCGCGACGGGGACCTGATTGATGGACGGGGAAGCACAAGGTAAAGATGCTGCCTTCACCTTTGCGACTCTGGACTTCAATACGACCCTCCATCAGTTCGACGAGCCGTTGCGCAATCGCCAGCCCCAGCCCATTGCCTTCATGATTCCGAGCCAGACCACTCGACTCTTGCGTGAACGTATCGAAGACCTGCGTCAGATAGGTCTCACTAATGCCAATGCCCGTATCCCGAATGCGGATAAACACCTCTGCCTCATCGCTCTCTACCTCGACGGTTACTCCCCCCTCATTCGTAAACTTAATGGCATTTCCGATCAGATTGTCGAGCACACGTTCCAGCAAGCCTTGATCCACCACAGCCTGCACCTCCGTCTGTGGTGGCTTCACTTTGAGGGTCAGGCCTTTCTGGGAAGCCAGTGGAGTAAGGGCTTGCACGGCTTTTTTCACCTGAGCCAGGACCGCTACCGGAGCCAGGTCAGGCTCCATCTTACCTGCTTCGATCTGGGCCAGATCCAGGACCGCGTTGAGCGTGTTGAACAGGCGCAGGCCAGAAAGCTCAATGACTTCGACAAACTCGTTCTTCTCCTCCAGATCATTCTTTAAGATTTGAGCCGCCCCGAGGATGCCCGTTAGCGGGGTGCGCAATTCATGGCTCATGGTATTTACGAAGGTATTCTTCATCTGCACCAACTCCTCCGCCTTATTACGCGCCTCAATCAACTGCGCCTCATACTGCTTGCGAGACGTGATGTCATGGGCCACATACACCATGCCCTGCTCCTGCCCTTTGCTACCTGTCATCAGCGCCCCAGAGAGTGCAATATCAATGCGTTCCGCCTGCTTGGTGCAATATCTTACTTCGACGTTGGTAATATGGCCCTTGTCTTTTACCTGGGCCAGGAGGTCCTCCACCTTGGCCTCTGGCTCACAAATGATTTGTGCAAGGGGCAAGCCGATGATTTCATCCTCCGTGTAGTGCAGCAAACCCGTCAGTGCTTTGTTGACCGTACGGACCTGCCCGTCCATATCTACAACGGCGAGGGTGTCGGCCATCGATTGAATGATGTTGTCCACATAATTTTTTGAGACCATCGTCCGGCTCAGGTCATCCATCATCTGGTTGAAGGTGGCCGCCAGATGCCCGATTTCGTCCTTCGAATGGATGTTAATGGGCTCATGAAGGGTTCCTTGCCCAAAAGCGCGGGTCGCTTCTGTGAGCGTAGTGAGAGGTCGCACGAGGTACCGGGCGAAGAGCCAGCCCCCTCCAATCGCCAGCACCACGCCCAGAAGAATGATGAAGAGGACATAGTTTCGGGTCCAAACAAGGGTCTCATGCACCTCTTCGCGGCCTTCCTCAAACTCTTGCCCGGAGTCCCTCCAGTAATACTCAATGAGCGGAACGAGTTGCCAGCGCAACAAAGGCTCAATCTGAAAATCCAGATACAGATCTGCCTCGCTCAGGTCCGAACTCACCAGCACAACCAACGTATCGGTGCGTGCGTTGTACTCGGAGAAGGCAGCTTGAATCTGCTGAAGCCATTGCAATTCTTCCTCTTCTTCTTGCGCTTCTTCCTCGTCGAAGGCGGATTCAGCATGCTCCCGGCCCCGCGTACTAGCCGATTGCGCCTCGTTCAGGTGCCGCTCAAACCGGTTGAGTTGCTCGCCTAGCACCCGCCTGGCTCGCCTAATCTCCACATGAATGTGGACACTGTCTTGTGGATTTACCAGCAGACTGTGGTGCTCCTCTAGCAATTCCTGAAGTGCTGCATTGCTGCTCAGGAGGGCTGTCTTCATTTGCGCAGCACTCTCTACTTCACTATGGGAACTCAATCCCCAGAGCAATACATCATACTCGACCTCCTCCTGGAGGATCATAGACAGATAACCGACACAGGCTATGAGCAATGCTCCAACCAGAGAACCCAGCAGGAGTTTTTTATATAACGTCATGGCTACGTGCTCTCTCGACTAGCATTCGCTGTCGAACAACTCGATTTCAAAGGTCAGCATAGTGATCAGGCGAACCGGCTCTGATGCTTCGGTTAAGCCAACGGGCACCCCCAAACCGACCTGCCATTCCCCTGGCAGATCCCAGACAACCCCTGCTGTAGCATAGATATGGGTGTCTTCCTCTGTCTGGAAGATATTGCCCTCAGCGGTCAGATGAAGCCGCCGTCCTGGCACAACGGCACCGATATTCCATCGCCAGCCGGATTTGCCCTGTTCAGATTCTGGCACTACCTCCTCGGCCTCTCCTAGCTCGACGACGGCAACGCCTTGCATAAAAAGGTGCAGATCAGCCAGACGTGGGATGTCCGTCGCAAGGATAAGGGTGGCTTCCGCCTCGGGGTCTTCATCGTGTTCCAGCGGCACCTCCAGGGCACTCCTCAGAGCCATATGCAGGCGTTTACCCAGCACGTTCATCCGCCCATACCGCATACCAAACTCCACCGCCGCCCCCTCGTCGGGCGTGCCGTAGCCTACGCCTCCCCACTCGACTTCGGCCTGCCAGGCATCCGTTAGCCCATATTCGATGACCAGCGGTGTACCTCCTGTGCGTTGCCCCTCATAGGAAGTGATCCAGGGCATCAAGGAAAGCTGAAAAGCGCCCTTTTCCTGTGGATACACCAGTTCGGATTGAAAAACGTCTTCAACCGTAGACGTAGATGCGGAACGCGCTGGCTGCGCCAGGCCTACATGAACTCCCCCACAGATGATGAGCAATGCGACTACACTACGTATCTTTCGCATACAGCAACTCCCTGAACTTATGCTACTACCCGTTGGATTTATCGTCTGAATGCTGCTCACATATAGCCCTGATGATCTGTTTTTCTCAGGACCACGCGAACTTCACATTGGCTCCAGTCCTGCCAGGCCTATCCCTTTCCAATTAACCCAGCATGTTATCCTAACCCAAGTTTTGACCTATGACGCAAACTATCCAGTATGTGTCATCCCGAGCAAAGCCGACTCACGAACTGAACGATTATGGACTTGAAGTCCATAGGTTTGATAGCAACTGAAAGTTGGGATTTCGGCTAAAGCCGACTCAAAGCCCATTCTCAAAGAACCTCACTCCAGAATGAAATTCTCTGGGTCATTCGGACGTTCA
>DATGCC010000893.1:0-2487 GCA_035312345.1 Rhodothermales bacterium | reverse complement strand
GCTACACGGCGTACCCGGCACGGCAGGATGCGCAGAGCCAGCGCACCGACACCGAACGCCGCCTGCTTATCAAACTCGGCATCTGCTGGGCACTCGCGGGCAATGTGATGCTATTTGCCTTCACCCTGTACGCGGGTCTTGATCTGACGAACGATCCCACGCTCACGACGGCAGCGCGTGGAGCCAGCTTTGCGCTTGCCCTCATCTCGGTCATCTATGGCGGCAGCGAATTTTTCCGGCGCTCCTGGGCCTCGCTTCAATTGGCTTTCCGCACCCGGAACGTCCGCACGATGCACATGGACACGCCGATTTCGCTCGGCATTCTGGTCGGCTTCGGGCATAGTGCATGGGCGACCTTCACCGGGCGCGGCGAGGTCTGGTTTGATTCAATAACAGTTTTGATTGCCGCGCTGCTGACCGCCCGGTGGCTCCAGGTGCGCAGCCGCCGTCTGGCAGGTGATGCGAGCGATCGCCTGCTGTCTCTGCTCCCAACAATGGCACGCCGTGTCCGCCTGGATGGCACGACAGAAGTGATCCGCCTGAAAGAGGTCGCTCCCGACGACGTGATTGAAGTGCCTGCCGGCGAAGTCATTCCAGTTGATGGGCCCATCGTTTTCGGCACCTCAACTATTAACAACGCTGTGCTGACAGGCGAAAGCCGTCCTGAAACCGTGTCGATGGATGATATTGTTGAGGCAGGCGCGACGAACCTGAGCCGCGTCATCCACGTCCGCGCACAGGCGGCTGGCGAGGATACCCGCATCGGCAAGCTGTTGGCCTGGATCCGTTCCCGGGAAGACAAGCAGGCTGTTGTGGTGCTCCTTGCTGATCGGCTGAGTGGGTATTTTGTGCTTGGCGTGCTGACGTTGGCACTCCTTACGGCCTTCATCTGGCTCATGATTCAGCCGTCAGAAGCCGCGCAGCATGTGGTGGCCCTGCTCGTCATCTCGTGCCCCTGTGCCCTCGGCATGGCGACGCCGCTGGCGATGGCCGTGGCCTCGGGCCGCGCTGCCCGCACGGGTATCTTCATAAAAAGCGACCAGGCCACCCAGCAACTCGCCGCTATCGACACCATCGTGCTGGACAAAACGGGCACCGTCACCGAGGGCCGGATGACGCTCGTCGATTACGAAGGCGATGACTACACCCTCGACCTCGCCGCGACCCTCGAAGCGGAAAGCACGCACCCCATCGCGCTTGCGCTGGTGCAAGCCCGCAGTACCTGCAACCTGGATGCAACAGCAGGAATCCTGCAACTAGAATCGCACGAAACCGTCATCGGTGAGGGCTTGCGTGGGCGCGTCGCCGGGCACGAGGTAGCAGTGGGCCGCCCCGCATGGATCGAGGATCGGACAGGCGGCATGCCCGCTTCTTTTCAAATGGCCTTATCGAGCTACACAGCAGCAGGCCATACACCGGTAGCTGTGTCGGTAGATGGACGCTGTCAGGCCGTGCTGGCTCTCGGCGACCGTTTACGTCCCGACTCCAGCGTGTTGGTGGATCGCCTGCGGGCTGAAGGCAAGACGTTGTATTTGCTTTCTGGCGATCATCCTGATGTCGTTCAAAGTGTAGCGCAGTCACTGTCCATTCCGGCTTCGCATGCTTTCGGCGGCGTCAGTCCCGAAGACAAAAAAGCCTTCATTGAGCAGCTTTGCCAGGAACACACGGTCGCGATGATTGGCGATGGCGTCAACGATGCGGCGGCCTTGCAGGCAGCGCAGGTAGGCATCGCCGTGCAGGGCGGCAGCACACCCAGCCTCGTCGCTGCCGACGTTTTTCTGACACGGGAAGGGCTGCAACCTGTGAGCGATTTGCTTGATGGATCACGGCACACCATGCGGGTCATCCGTCGCAACCTCGGGCTGTCGCTGCTATACAATGTGCTCGGAGCCAGTGCGGCCATGCTTGGTTTTGTGACGCCGCTCGTCGCCGCCATCGCCATGCCCATCAGTTCGCTCGTTGTTGTGCTTTCCTCTATCTTGCAACGTTCTTTTGGACCCGCACCCGATGTAGCCACCAAACAACCATGAAGAGGTATCCTTCGGTATGAATGTGCTTTATCTTCTGGTGCCCGTCGCTATCCTGCTTGCAGGCATCGGCGTGATGGCGTTTCGATGGGCCGTCCGCAACGGGCAGTTCGACGATGTAGAAACCCCGGCCATCCGCATGCTACTGGACGACGAGCCGCCAGAACGTTAACTTGCGACTGTACTCCAAAACGTGAAACGTAAAACGTAAGGGCGCTTTGCCGAAACCTTGTGCCATCGGCATCCTTACGTTTTACGCAATACGTTTTATGATCTCCGGCTTAATCAACATAGATAAGCACGACCTATTCCAAACGTATCCTGGCCATGCCTGACACCCACCTGTCCTCCGTGCCTCACCTGCAAACGCCCATCGACGACGCCCCGGTCGATGGTTCGGCAGCCATTTTCGCCTGGGAAACTGTTCCGGGTGCGCTGGACTACCGCCTGCAAATAGCTG
>DATGCC010000892.1:0-3829 GCA_035312345.1 Rhodothermales bacterium | reverse complement strand
TTCTGGAGCCCGGTGATACCGTTATCTGTACCTTCACCAATATCCAGCCCGGTTCGCTGACCATCATCAAGGATGCCATTCCTGCCGATGGGACGGACTTCCAATTTTCCCACACCATCTTCGACGAGGAGCGGCGCGCCAATAACGCACCTGCTGGCGGGCTCCCGACCTTCACCCTTGATGATGCTGTGCCGGATGACAGTGACAGCTTCATCGACCGCATCACCTTCGAAGAGGTAGAGCCGGGCACCTATAACATTCTGGAAGACGTGCCCGATGAATGGACGCTCATCGACATTGATTGTGGCAGTGCACCTACGGAACCCCTCACCGATGGCATCTCCGTAACGGTAGGCGGCGGCGAGGATGTCGTCTGTACCTTCACCAACTCCAACGTCGATATCGACCTGGGCATCACGAAAACGGTGGATAAGCCGACGCCGGACTTCGGCAGCAATGTCGTCTTTACCCTCGTCGCGGCTAACAACAGCAATGTGCCCATCAGCGATGTGGTGGTGGAAGATCCCCTGCCGAATGGGCTGACTTTCGTCGCGGCCAATCCATCGAGTGACTACAACACGCAAACGGGCCGCTGGGTCATCGGCAACATGCCTGCCGATAGTGAGACGACGCTGACGATCACGGCACGGGTGGAAACGCTCATAGAAACGACCAACACCGCGACCATCTTCAGCCGATCCACCGAAGATCCGATCACAGAAAACAACACCGACAGCGCGACCATTACGCCCATCGCAGCGGATCTTGAACTGGAGAAGCAGCGCGTGACCTTCACCTACAATTCAGAGGACAAGACCTATACTGTCGGCTTCGTCATCACCCTGACCAACAAAGGACCGAGCGACGCGACCAACGTGGAGGTGTCTGACTTCGGAGAAGAAGGCCTCACCTTCGTCTCTGCAACGCCCAGCCAGGGTAGCTATGATCCGAATTTTGCGGACCAGACAGGCCTCTGGTACGTCGGTAGCCTCGCTAGCGGAGCCAGCGCCACACTCAACGTCACCGTCATCATTGATGAAATCGATGCGCAAGAAGGCGACCTGATCAACATTGCAGAGGTAACGGCCTCCGATCAAGTCGATCCCGATTCGACACCGAACGACGGTACAGGCGATGACTTCTCAGGGGATGTGGGCTTGCGCGGCCCCATTCGGGCTAATAACCTTGTCACGGACCTGGCGCTGAGCAAAACGGTGGACAACGCCACGCCTGCGGCCGGCACAGAGGTGACCTACACGCTGACGCTGCTGAACCAGAGCGACATCCCCGACATGGGCGTCCAGGTGACAGACCTGCTGCCTGACGGCGTCACGTTTGTCTCTGCCACAACCAGTGACCCAGACGATTCCTTCGATCCTGCAACAGGCATCTGGGACGTTGACCGCATCATCGGCGGCGAGTCGACGACGCTGATGATTACAGTAATGGTGACCGGCTCTGGCGAAATCACCAACACCGCCGAGGTCACGGCCAGCAACTTGCCAGATTCTGACTCGGAGCCAAATAACAGCCGGGAGATTGAGGACGACATGGCGAGCGCTTCGATCTCGGTGCAGGTGTCCAATGCCAAAGCTACGGATACCGAATTGGATGCGAGCGTGCCTACGGAATTCGTCCTGGGACACAACTATCCGAACCCGTTCAACCCACAGACGACGATTCCTTACGCCGTGCCCGAAGCGGCGCATGTCACCATCGCCATCTACGACCTGCTGGGTCGCGAGTTGACCGTACTGGTGAACAGCCAGAGGGGTGCTGGCCGCTACGAGGTTAGCTGGGATGCGCAGAACCGCCCCACGGGTATCTATCTGGTGCGGCTCCAGGCTGGCTCCACCGTCAAGACGCGGCGCATCACGCTGATGAAATAGGCGAACCGCGCCTAAAAAAGCAGCCCGGCCTCCTTCATAGAAGCCGGGCTGCTTTGCTTTTCCCAAATCAACAACCGATCAGGCAGTAGCTCCCTCCTGTTGCTTCTCCTGATACGCTTCCCAATCAGCCAGGAATTTTTCCAGCCCGATGTCGGTGAGCGGATGGTTGAGCAGTTGTTTGATGACGCTGAGCGGCATCGTCGCCACATCGGCCCCCATCATCGCACATTCCACAACGTGCATCGGGTGGCGGATGGATGCGGCGAGCACCTCAGTTTCATAGCCGTAGTTGGCGTAGATCTGGATGACCTGCTCCACCAGTTGCAGGCCGTCCGACGAGATATCATCCACGCGCCCCATAAACGGGCTGATGTACTTGGCCCCCGCTTTGGCTGCGATCAGGGCCTGTGTGGGCGAGAAGCAAAGCGTGCAGTTGGTGCTGATGCCTTCTTCCTTGAGCGCCTTGATGGCCTTGATGCCTTCGAGGATCAGGGGCACCTTGACCACCACGTTGTCGTGGATGGCCGCCAGCGTGCGCCCTTCCTCCATGATGCCGTTGAAGTCGGTCGCGGTCACCTCGGCAGATACATCGCCATCGACCAGTTCGCAGATTTTGTAGATGTGCTCGTGGAAATCAACGTTGCCCTCTTTGTTCATCAGCGAGGGGTTGGTGGTCACGCCATCGAGGACGCCCATATCGTTGGCTTCCTTGATTTCGTCCAGGCTCGCGGTGTCAACAAAAAATTTCATGGTGTAATGTGTTGGACTGGTTTCTACGGGAGTGGCGGCTCTTGAAGGTACTGCTTTTTTGCAAGAACGATCCAGGGGCTGCGACGGTTGCTTTCCTTTTTGGTACTTTCTTGAATCATCCAGTGCGGACAAACACGCGGCCCCTTCCTACTTTCTACCTATCAAGTTCTTCTCCCACACGCCTCATGTACCTCTGCCTTTTTGAAGACGACCAGGTCGATCACCTGCTGCCGCTGACGGCTACACGTGGCGTCTACGACCTGCGGCTCGGCCTGCGGACCTTGCTCGAAACAACCTGCGATGCGTTCGGCAATCCGCCCACGGTGCTGCACGCCCGCCGCCTTGTAGCTGCGATAACGGCCCAGGAAAACGACCTGCTTACCAACCGCATCCCTGACGGTTTGGATGTGCTCTTCGTGAACGGACGCTACCTCGCTGAGGACGGCGTGGTGCTGGATCGCCTTCGCCAGGCTGCCCGCGATAGCGAGCCCGCTCGCGTCTTCGTGCAAGGCGACGACCTTATAGCCGCGTGGGTGCCTGATGCTTCGAACGATCTCATTCAGACCGAAGCGCTGAGCCGTGCCACCTTCGATAATCTGCCCGAAGAAAAGCTCGATGGGGCGCGCCTGATCGGTCGCCTCTGGGATGTGCTCGACGAACTGCCGCGTGCGCTGGTGCGTGACTATACAGCGAAAGCGCCGCACTTCAACATCTATGAACGGCCCGGCACCGCTATCCACGACTCGGTGATCTTTGTGGAGGGCGAGCAGGTATTCATCGCGCCCGGGGCTACGGTACAGCCCGGTGCCATTCTTAATGCCAGCAACGGCCCCATCTACCTTGATGAAAACGCCGTCGTGATGGAGCGAGCCGTGGTGCGCGGACCGATGTATCTGGGACGAAAAGCGGAGCTCAAAGTCGGCGCAGATGTACAAAACGCCGCGATTGGGACGTGGAGCAAGGTGGGCGGCGAGGTGCACGACAGCGTGGTGCATTCGTTCTCGAACAAAGCCCATCCCGGCTTCCTCGGGCATTCGTACCTGGGCCGCTGGTGCAATCTCGGTGCCGACACCAACACGTCCAACCTGAAAAATGACTACAGTGAAGTCACGCTCTACGATGCCGTTGCGGAAGACTTCGTGCCATCGAGGCAGCAATTTCTCGGTCTCATCATGGGCGACCACTCCAAG
>DATGCC010000891.1:0-13832 GCA_035312345.1 Rhodothermales bacterium | reverse complement strand
CGACTACCTCCTCGACATTCGCATCGCTGACTATGGCCTCGTCGCTGATTCGTGGGAAGCAGAGGTGCGCTTCGAGGTTGAGGCCGAGATGCTGCTCGTAGACGGGCGCTCGCGCAAGCCGATCTGGAAAAAACGCATCCGCGAGGCCGAGCCGGTGTCGCAGGCCGCGCTAGGGCTGGGCACCACCTTCGGCAACGTCTACACCGCCCAGGCGCTCTCGGAGCTTACCGCCGAAGAGATGGCCGCCGCCCTCGAACACCTCGCTGACTACACCGCCGATCATCTCATTGCTGCCCTCCGCCACGACTTCTATGCCAGCCGGTAGGTTTGGGAAACTAAGAGCCTGAGAGGCTAGGAGCCTATGGTCTTGTCCTAACATCTTTTCTTATGTCTCATAGACTCTTGCTCCACCATCTAGTTTGTAACAGGTGTAATTAACCGAGAACACCTCACCGCACCTCGGATATTTTCGGGCTGGATTCGGTACGATTTATCAAGCGGCATCAAACGCCGTCTTCGTAATTTGTGCTACCAATCTTAGTGAGGTGTGACCGATGGATTCCCCAACAACCCAGCAAATCAAAGGCAACTGGAAACAGTTCAAAGGACGCGTACAGCAAGCCTGGGGCGACCTGACAAATGACGAATTGGACCGCTATGAAGGCAAGCGCACCGAACTCGAAGGGCATCTCCAAGAGAAAACCGGTGAGGCCCGCGAGGATATCCGCCGTAAGCTCGATGCCTACGAGCGGGAAACAGAGTACAGGTTCTAATCAGACCTGACAGGACCTGGAAAAAGGCCATCCCTATTAAGCAGCCCCGGCAATTTTATTTCCGCCGGGGCTGCTTTTTTATGCGCTATTTTTGTACACGCTATGCGCCAAACAAATCGCCGGTGTTAGCCGGTGGCTCCAGACTGAAGTGTGCGTAAGAGCGCGGCGTAGCGATGCGGCCCCGCGCTGTGCGTTCGAGGTAGCCTTCCTGAATCAGATACGGCTCATAGACTTCCTCGATAGTGCCCGCGTCTTCGCCTACCGATACGGCGAGGTTTGACAGGCCCGTGGGACCGCCGCCAAACTTCTCGATGAGCGTGAGTAGGATGCGGGTATCCATGTCATCGAGTCCCTCTTCGTCTACGTCGAGTGCGTTGAGAGCATGATCCGCGAGGGCACGGGTAATGTGACCGTCACCGTCGACTTCGGCGAAATCGCGGGTGCGGCGCAGCAGCCGGTTGGCAATGCGCGGCGTGCCCCGGCTGCGGCGGGCGATCTCGAACGCTCCCTCGTCGTCGATCTCCACGCGCAGGATGCCCGCCGAGCGCAGCACAATTTTGTGCAGTAGGTCGGCGGTGTAATAATCGTAGCGGAAGTCAATGCCGAAGCGGGCACGGAGCGGTGCAGTCAGCAGGCCCTTGCGCGTGGTGGCCCCGACCATGGTGAACGGCGGTAGCGTCAGCTTCACGCTGCGGGCGTTCGGTCCCGAGTCGATGACAATGTCGATGTGGTAATCCTCCATCGCCGAGTACAGGTATTCCTCCACGATGGGCGAGAGCCGGTGGATCTCGTCGATGAACAGCACATCGCCTTCGTTCAAGTTGGTCAGGATACCCGCGATGCTGGCCGGTTTGTCGAGCACTGGGCCGCTCGTCGTGGTGATGCCTGCGCCCATCTCTTCCGCGATGATGCCCGCCAGCGTCGTCTTCCCGAGCCCCGGTGGACCAGAGAGCAGTACATGGTCCAGCGACTCGCCGCGTTGCAGCGCTGCTGTCAGAAACACCCGCAGGTTATCCTTGATCTTCTGCTGCCCGATGAAGTCGTCAAGCGACTGGGGCCGCAGCATCTTTTCGTAGTCCTCATCGGGAGGCTGCATGCCGGGCGTGAGGGCACTGGAACGGGGATCTATGCTCATAATCGAAGTCTCCTTTTTCGCTCGTCGATAACAGGGCCAAGATACAGCACCTGACTGACAACACTATGGCATGGCCTTAAAGAAATCTGGCCAGTCACCCGATATAGAGAACAGCCGGTGGTGCCGATGGTGTCGTTTACTGGCGTAGAGCCGCCTTCCTATTTCACATCTGGGGAGGGCAGGCTTTTTTGTTAACGAAATCATCGGTTGACAAACAAAATCGCGTGCCCTACGTTTCAGGCATTATGTTTGCTATAGACGACACCCTCATTTCCGACGAACTACTCGATGCGCCCTTCGCGTGTAATCTGGGGGCGTGCCACGGTGCCTGTTGCGTAAAAGGCGACGGCGGGGCTCCGCTCGAATCTCACGAGCGACCCGCCCTGCGCGCCATTATGCCCCGCGTGCGCAAATATCTCAGCCCCAAAGCCCTCAAGATCATCAGAGACAAGGGCGTGTGGGAAGAGGTCGGCGACGATGAATATGCCATTCCAACCGTCGACGGCGACGAGTGCATCTTCGTGACGTACGACGGCCCGGTGGCGAAGTGCGCCATTCACAAGGCGTACGAGAACGACCGCATCGAATTCCCCAAGCCGATATCCTGCCACCTTTTCCCGGTCCGCATTGAGCACGTCGGCGAGTATGAAGTGCTCAACTACGAGCAGGTCGAGATCTGCAACCCCGCCCGCAAACATGGGCGCAAGCACAACCTGCAGTTGATCGACATGCTGGAAGAGGCCCTGACACGCAAATATGGCAAGGCGTGGTACAAAAAATTCCGTGAAGCATGCGCCGAGCGCATCGCATTGCTCGAAGAAGTAACGGCGTCCTGACGGTGTTAACCCCTCATGCTTAATCTCCGACAACAACAGAAACTCCAGCAGAAGCTCTCGCCGCAGCAGATCCAGTACATCAAGCTGCTGCAACTGCCCACGCTTGCGCTCGAACAGCGCATCAAGGCAGAGATGGAGATCAACCCGATGCTGGAAGAGGGCATCGAGGAAGAGGAAGAGATCATCGACGATGAAGATGAACTGATCGACGAAGATCTCCGCAAGGCCGAGGAGGTGCGCGACGACGCCGACGTGCGTGAGGAAGAGGGCGACAGCGAAGACGAATACGACTGGGACGAACTGCTCGACAATGGCGACGATCTCTACGGCTACAAGGCCCGCGTAGACCACAGCGAAGAAGAAGACCGCCGCGATCTGCCGATGCCCGCCCGCACGAGCATCACCGAGCGGCTGATGGACCAGCTTTCCTTCCTCGAAATCGACGAAACTGACCTGCTCATCGCCGAGCAGATCATCGGCTCGATTGACGAAGATGGCTACCTGCGCCGTCCGTTGGAGTCCATTGTGGATGACATCATGTTCAACCACGGCACGATGCTCACCGAGGAAGATGTCGAGAAAATGCTCAAGCGCATCCAGCGGCTCGATCCCGTCGGCATCGCCACCCGCGATTTGCGCGAGTGCCTGCTTGTTCAGTTGAAGCAGATGCCCGAAGACATCGAAGGCCGTGATGTGGCCCTTGGCATCCTGGAGAAGACGTACAAAGCCTTCACCATGAAGCACTTCGATTCCATCAAGAAAAAGCTCGGGATCGACGACTATGAGTTGAAGGAGGGCTTCGACCTCATCCGCAGCCTCAACCCGAAACCCGGCGAAGGCGAGTTCACCGCGCAGCAGAACTACATCACGCCGGACTTCACGGTGCGCTACGTAGACGACGAGTTCATCATCATGCTCAACGGCCGCAACGCGCCGGAGCTACACGTCTCGAAGCATTACCGCAAGATGCTCGAAAAGCTCTCTGCCGAGAAAAAGAAGAAGACCAAAAAGGAAAGAGCAGCCCGCAATGGCATCGACGACGAGACGCGGCAGTTCCTCAAGAACAAGTTCGAGTCGGCCCGTTGGTTCATCAGTTCCATCAACCAGCGCCGCCACACCATGATCAAGGTGATGGATGCCATTGTCCAGATCCAGGAAGAGTTTTTTATGTACGGCGAAGGCTTCCTCAAGCCGATGATCCTGAAAGACATCGCCGAGATTATCCGGATGGACATCTCGACCGTCAGCCGCGTGGTCAACGGCAAGTATGTGCAGACCGAATTCGGCGTCTATGAACTCAAGTATTTCTTCTCCGAGGGCCTCACCACCGACAGCGGCGAGGACGTGTCGAACAAAGAGGTGAAGGCCATCATCGAGAGCATTATCGAGAAGGAAGACAAGACCAAGCCCCTCTCCGACCAGAAGATCGCCACGCAACTCGAAGATCGCGGCTTCCAGATCGCCCGCCGCACCGTCACCAAATACCGCGAGCAACTCAACATCCCCGTCGCCCGCCTGCGCAGGCAAATCGTGCTGAATTAGCACGGCTCCTATTAAGGACCGGGATGCCTGCTCTATTTTTGGCGTGTATAGATATAGATCCCCAAAACCCTTCGAGCCCTGTCCTTACATAGCCATTCCGCCATCTACCTGAAGGACCTGCCCGGTGATGTAGGATGCGGAGGGCGAGGCGAGGAAGAGCACGGCACCAGCGATGTCCTCAGGCGTGGCGGGGCGCCTGAGCGGAACGATGCCGAGCATGGCCTCGCGGGCAGCTTCGGGCAGTTCGGCAGTCATGTCTGTCTCCACATAGCCCGGCGCGACGACGTTGACGGTGACGCCCCGGCTACCGAGTTCTTTGGCAAGGCTCTTCGAGAACCCAATGATGCCTGCCTTTGACGCCGCGTAGTTCGTCTGCCCTGGATTGCCCGTCACACCAACGACCGATGAGATGTTGACGATGCGCCCACCGCGCTGCTTCATCATCGGGCGATAGACGGCTTTAGCGAAGTTGAACAGGCTTTTGAGATTGGTGTTGATGACGGCGTCCCAGTCATCTTCGCTCATGCGCAGCATCAGGTTGTCCCGTGTGATGCCTGCGTTGTTGACAAGCACATCCAGCGTACCCCAGGCATTGAGCACGCCCTGCACGGCGGCGTTGGCGGCTTCCGAGTCGGCAGCGTCGCCTTGAAAGACGAGCACCTCCGTGCCGCTTTCTTGCAGCGATTGTTTCAGCGCCTCGGCTTCATCGGTGGAAGAACGGTAGGTAAACGCGACCCGTGCGCCAGCTTCGGCAAACGCTTCTACTATGGCACGCCCGATGCCACGGGTGCCGCCGGTGACGAGGACGCTGGTGTCGGTAAAGTCGAGGTGCATGGGATGAGGTTTGCTGATGGGGTTGTTGTGCTCGAAGGATGTTGCGTGAGGATGCCCTGCTGTGGCGTTATTTCCTGTGACTTCACGCAACACGTTTCAGATTTCACGCTTCACGTCTTCCAGATCTTCGGCGGTGCCGAAGGTAACGGTTTCTACGTCGCGGCCAAGCGTGCGGCGGACGAGGCCCGTCAGCACTTTCCCGGCACCGACTTCTACGAAGCGCGTCGCGCCGTCTTCTTGCATCTGCCGTAGGGTTGGGGCCCAGCGCACGGGCGAGGTTAACTGCTCCAGCAAGCGCTTGCGGATCGCCTCCGGGTCGGTCGTTGGCTCGGCCGTGACGTTGAGGTAAACAGGACAACGTGGCTTTTGAATGACGAGTGCGTTGAGGGCTTCGGCGAGTCCTGCGCGGGCGTGTTCCATGAGCGGCGAGTGGAAAGCTCCGCTCACGGGTAGCGCCACCACACGCCGGGCACCATGCTCGGAAGCCAATTCCATTGCCCGCTCCACCGCCGCCACATCCCCAGAGATGACGACCTGGCCAGGCGCATTGAAGTTGGCGGGTTGCACCACGCTGTCGTTGCCCTCGGAGGCGTCTTCGCAAACGGCCACGAGTGCATCGTCGTCCATGTTGAGGATGGCGGCCATCGTGCCAGGGCGTTCGTCGCCAGCGTGCGCCATCAACTCGCCGCGCCGCCTCACCACGCGCAGGCCGTCTTCAAACGACAGCGCTCCGGCTGCTGCCAACGCGCTATATTCACCGAGGCTGTGCCCCGCCGCCATCGCCGGGTCAAGGCCCTGTCTCTCTAAAATTTTCGCTGCGGCAAGGCTGTGGACGTAGAGCGCGGGCTGGGTAATGTCGGTTTGCTTGAGCGCTTCGGCGTCCTGTTCTTCGTCACCCGTTTTGCCGAACATCAGATCCGACAGCGCGAAACCCAGCGCGTCATCGGCTTGTTCAAAAACGGCGCGGGCTTCGGGGAATTGCACGAATAGATCCTGCCCCATCCCAACATATTGTGATCCCTGACCGGGGAAAAGGTATGCTACTTTTGACATTTTGGATTGGGGAGTTTGGATGGTAAAACGGTTCAATGATGGAGCAATGTCTCTATCCACTATACCCTCAACCATCTACTAAACCTGTGCTACCTCCGCTGCAAATTTGGTGCGGGCAACGTTGGCTCCGTCATAAGCCCATTTGACGTAGGCGGCACCCCAGGTGAAGCCGCCGCCGAAGGCGGCCAGAATCAGGTTATCGCCGCGCTTGAGTTGGTGTTCCCAGTCGTGGAGGCAGAGCGGAATGGTGGCGGCGGTGGTGTTGCCGTAGCGATCGATATTGAGCATCACCTTGTCCATCGTAATACCCATGCGGCGGGCCGTGGCATCGATGATGCGCTGGTTGGCCTGATGCGGCACGAGGTAGCGGATATCGTCGCCCGTCAGGTCGTTACGCTCCATGACTTCAGCAGAAACATCAGCCATGCCTGCCACAGCGACTTTGAAAACGGTGCGACCTTCCTGCTCCAGGTAATGCCATCCTTTGTCGACCGTCTCATGGGAGGGCGGGTGCAGGCTGCCGCCGCCGTGCATACACAGCGCCTCCCAGTTGGACCCATCGACATGCATGACGGAATCGTGGAGACCATAGCCATCGGTATCCGGTTCGATCAACACGGCCCCGGCTCCATCGCCGAAGATGACGCAGGTGTTGCGGTTGGTGTAGTCAATGATGGAACTCATCTTGTCGGCCCCAATGACAAGCACCTTCTCATACTGCCCACTCTGCACAAGCCGTGCGCCTGTCTCGAACGAAAACAGAAACCCGCAGCACGCCGCCGACACATCGAAGCCCCAGGCATTTGTCGCGCCGATGTTGGCCTGCACGAGGCAGGCCGTTGAGGGAAAAAACATATCCGGCGTCACGGTGCCAACAATGATGGCATCTATTTCGTCCGCGTCGATCCCCCGTTTTTCAAGCACTTCTTCGGCAGCTTTGGTCGCCATATAGGAGGTAGCTTTGTCCTCATCCCACAGCACCCGCCGCTCGCGGATGCCAGTGCGGGTCCGGATCCACTCGTCGTTGGTATCGACCAGCTTCTCCAGGTCGGCGTTGGTCATCACGTCATCCGGCAGGAAGTGGCCTACGGCGGTAATCGCTGCACGTGTCATATCACAAGTACGTTCGCTTCGGAAATAGAGAAAGGGGGCCGCTCAGGCGGCAAAAGCTTCGGCGAGGTGGCGTTTCAATTCCTGCTCTACCGAGGTGGCGGCGGCCAGGATCATTTGCTCGATGGCGCGGGGCGTGGCACTACCGTGCCCGATGCGTACGTTGCCGTTGGTGCCGAGCAGGGGGGCTCCGCCGTAGCCATCGGGGTTGAAGCGCTCGCGGACGCCGCCCAGCACGCGGCCCACGGTCCGCTGTTGCTCTAGACCCAGTTGTTGTGCTTGCATTTCGTCACGGATCATTTGCGTAAACGCACTCGTCACGCTCTCGCCGAACTTGAGCAATACATTACCCACGAAGCCATCGCAAACCACTACATCGGCGGCATGGTGCAACACATCGCGCCCCTCGATGTTGCCCCGGAAGTGGAGGCCATCAACCTGCTGTAAAAGATCGAAAGTCTCTTTGACCTGTTCGTTACCTTTGCCCGGCTCCTCGCCAATGTTGAGCAAGCCGACGACCGGGCGCTCCACGTTCATCACGCACTGGGCGTAGATAGATCCCATCTGCGCAAACTGCACGAGTTGCTCTGGCTTGCAGTCCACATTCGAGCCGACATCAACGACGTAGCACATGCCCTGGGTCGTCGGGAAGTAGCCCATCAGCGTCGGACGTGCAACGCCGGGAAGGCGGCCTAGAATGAACAGCGCCGCCGCCATTACAGCACCGGTGTTGCCTGCACTGACGAAAGCGTCGGCATGGCCCTGCTTGTGCGCACCAAGGCCCAGGTGAATTGACGACTGCTGCTTCGTCTTCACTGCCGCCACAGGCGACTCGCCCATACCGATGACCTCAGGTGCATCAACGATCTGAATGGGCAGTCCGTCGGCGTCATGCTCGGCGAGACCAGCGCGCAGGGTGGCTTCCGGGCCGAAGAGGAGCAGTTCTACGCGGTCGGCGGCGTGCTTTGCCGCCCGGAGGCTGCCCTCCAGCACCACCGATGGGGCATCATCGCCTCCCATCGCGTCTACTGCAACTCGAATCGGCATGACAAAAAAAAGGGTCTATTCTAAGAAAAACGGGGCGGCATGAAGAGCCGCAAGATACAAAGCCATCGGCTAAAATAAGTATGCACGCCCCCTTCATCGATGCGGTTTTCCGATGAAGAGCGCGTGCATATCTATTCTGCGCGAGCGTGTTCTGCGCCGTGCCGTCCGCTAGAGGATCTCTTTGACCTCCACCACCTGGCGACCCCGGTAGTGACCACAGGTCGGGCAGGCGCGGTGCAGCATTTTGCCGCTGCCACAATTGGGGCACTCCATCACCTCGGGCTTCTTGAGACCGCCGTAATAAACACTGCGCCGCTTGCGTGTGCGCGCCTTCGAATGCTTTCGTTTTGGGTTAGCCATAGCTTTTTGTGATTTTGGTAATTAGAAATTGGAGCATGAGAAACAAGCCGCAGGCGACTCACGAAGTAAATGGTCGCTTTTACCAAACCATTTCCCAAGTACCAATTCCTTTTTTTTTCAAACGTCAACTGTCGTCGTCTGTGCGAAGCGCCTTGAGGGCTTCCCACCGGGGATCGATAGCGGGCTCGTCGCCCTCTTCGGGAGCTCCGAAGGCCGTGGGTATTTCCTGATCCTCGGCTTCTGGAGCCACCTTGCGCACCGGGATTGCCAGCATCAAGGTATCTCGTACGGCATCCGTGAGGTCGATGGTCCGATCTCGCGGAAGCTCCTGCACCTCCGCAAAGGGATCCTCGTCGTCGGCCTCTTGCATCCGCGAGGGGACGGAGAAGAGCAGGCTGTACGATCCTGCAATGGGTTGATCAAAGAGCACCAGCGTCCGGTCACACGCTAGCGTAGCGACAGCGGCAGCGTCCAACGTGACGAGCACCTGATCGTGGCGGATGTCTAGCACAACATCGACTTCGATATCCGCAAAGCGATCCGGGTCCAGATCCAGGGTCTGCGCGTCGGGCTCCAGCGTAACCTGGTGTACACCGTTACTAAAGGGGGTCAGGTCGATGCGAAGCATAATGACGATACAAAAACAGGCCACCCCAGAGCGGCCCGGTCTTTTCATTAATTCCGAATCCAACAGGCCCAGACCAACGAAGATACGGATAGGTCGGTTCCAGTTCAAGAGACGGCACGTTTTGAAATTGCAGAATAAACGGTGAAGGTAGGGCTAAAAAAAGGCTTATCAAGGCCACTTCAAAAGCTACCTCTTTAGCACCGTCTTAAATATGTGAAATCCCCGATTGACTCCTTGACGTTCCCCCCATCATTGGTTACCATACTCAGCGTAACATTGAGATAATAGGAGCGGTCCAGAAGCGCACCCAGGCAAGGTGATGGGCAGGGTTTAATTGAACACTTCCACGCAAACTTTCTCCGAGCATGGGCTATCCAGAAAGCATCTTCCCTGTGTGCGACGGCGACCGATCCTCCCGGCTCCCCTTACATGCTCCTGTCATGCAGGTTTTCAATTGTGAGTAACTTGTTGATAACCTGACTTGCTGACAATCCGGGGCATGTTACGCTTATGTTATCTCAAAAGCGCCGTGTACAACTTTCAGAAAACTCGACCTAAAAGGTTGTTTTTTGACGACTTACCGCCTGTTTGTTTCTTGTTGAAAAACGATGAGAACATATGTTTCGGGCGTTACGTTCGCTCAGCAATCTCGGCAGGCTGAGGAGGTGCATTGTTGATAACTGGTGCATAGCGTGTAAATTGGGGGGCGCACACCGGGCCGGGTGCGCTTTCTTTGTTGCCTGTTTGAAACGCTTTTGCAGGAGCCACATGCGTGGCCCTGGTAGATAATCGACATTCTGTTTCACTTTGCTCGTCGGCTGCGGCCAGCGGGCCAGCGGCGCATGTAGGATTTATAGCATGGAGCAATCCCCTGAATCGGTCTGGAAAGAGTGTCTCGACATCATCCGAGATAACATCAGCCGACAAAGTTTTAAGACATGGTTCGAACCTCTCAAAGCGGTCAGTCTGGAGCAGGATGAAAATCTGCTGAAGCTCACGATTCAATTGCCCAGCCGGTTCTATTATGAATGGCTGGAAGAACATTATTTTGCACTGCTTCGCAAGACGATCACGAAGGTGCTGGGGCCACAGGGGCGGCTCTATTATAATATTGTCATCGAGAAAAAAGAGGATGCGGCCAACGAGCAAGGCGGTGCCTCGATGCACCTCCCGGCCCGCCAGCCCGGCAACGAACCGCCCGCTGGAGCACGTCGCCCCCCTGCCCAGTCGCCGCCGACTTCTTCCTCCTCGACTCCGATGCCTGGTCGTGAGAAGCCCGGCAACCCACCGACCGGACCTTCGGGCACGCCGCAACCGGTCATCGCGAACCCGTTCGTCATCCCCGGCATTCAGAAGGCGCAGATCGATAGCCAGCTTAATACGAGCTATACGTTTGAGCGCTTCATCGAGGGCGATTGCAACCGGCTGGCGCGGAGCGCGTCGCTCGCCATCGCGCAGGAGCCAGGCACAACCTCGTTCAACCCCTTCCTGATCTATGGCGGCGTGGGCCTCGGCAAGACGCACCTGATCCAGGCCATCGGCAACTACGTGCAGCGCAACCGCAGCGCCGAGTCGGTGCTGTACGTGTCGAGCGAGCGCTTCACCAACGAGTTTGTGCAAGCCATCCAGCACAACCGTGCCAGCCAGTTCTCGCTCTTCTACCGCCAGATCGACCTCATCATCATCGACGATGTGCAATTCTTCGGTGGGAAGGAAAAGACGCAGGAAGAGTTCTTCCACATCTTCAACGCACTGCACCAGGCGGGCAAGCAGATCGTGCTCTCGGCAGACCGCTCGCCGCGCGAGATCCAGGGCATCGAGGAGCGGTTGCTCTCGCGTTTTCAGTGGGGCCTCTCGGCAGACCTCCAGCCGCCCGAACTCGAAACGCGCATCGCCATTCTCAACCGCAAGGCCGAGGACGACGGCATCGACTTCTCGCCGGATGTCATTGAGTTCATTGCGCACAATATCAAGAGCAACATCCGCGAACTCGAAGGCGCGCTCATCCGCCTGCTGGCGCATGCCACGCTGCACAAGCGCGAGGTAGACCTGAGCCTGACCAAAGAAGTACTGCGCGATCTCATCCGCGAAACGCGGGTTAACCTGACCATTGAGGAGATCCAGCGGATCGTGTGCGAATACTTCACCATCCCGGAAGACCTCGTGCGCGCCCGTACCCGCAAGCGTGAGGTGGTGCAGGCGCGGCAGGTGGCCATGTACTTCAGCAAGCTCCTCACGCAACATTCGCTCAAAACCATTGGCCTTCACTTTGGCGGGCGCGACCACTCCACGGTTATCCACGCTAACCAAAGCGTCGAAAACCAGATTGAGACGGATCACAAGTTCCGCGAGATGATCGACGAGATCAGCCACAAGATCGAGCTGCGCAGCCGGTAGTTCGGTGAGCGGAGGGCGAGGTGCGGGGCGCGAAAAAGACTTAAAAGAAAAACCGCTTTCCGCACTTCGCTCTCCGAATCTCTGGATCCGAGGCGTCGCTTTGTCGTATCTTTAGGCCAGCCTTTTCAGATTTCCCTAGCCCGGTAGCCTTATGAAATTTACCACGTCCAGTTCTCAACTCCGCGAAGCGCTGATGACTGTCGGCGGGGCCGTACCCTCGAAGAGTACGCTGCCCATCCTGGAATGCATTCTGTTTGAACGCGACGGCGAGCGGCTACGCCTCAGCGCCACCGACCTGGAGATTTCCATCGTCCAGAACATCTCGGTGCAGTTTGAGACCAATGGCGCGCCGAAAGGCAACCGGGTGGCCGTCCCTGCCAAACGCCTGCTCGACACGCTACGAGCGCTACCGGATCTGCCTATCGAGTTTGCGTCGGACGACGAATTTGGCGTCACGCTGCGCACGGACCAGGGCCGCTACAAAATGATCGGGCACGATGGGGCCGATTATCCTGCGCTGCCGGAAATGGATAGCGAACAGCGCATCGAAACAGAAGGGGCGCTGCTGCGCCGAGCGATTAGTAAGACGAGTTTTGCCGTCAGCAAAGACGCGCTCCGCCCGGCCATGATGGGCATCTACTTCCAGATTACGCAGGATGAAGGCCGCGCCGTGGCTACCGACGGCCATCGCCTTGTGAAGCTGAAGCTGGATGCGATGACAAGCGCCGAACCCATTAACTTCATCGTGCCGGAGAAAGCCATGACGCTCGCCGGGCGCGTCGCCGAAGACGGCCCCTGCACCATCATCGTGGACAGCGGGCATGTGGCGTTCGAGTTTCCTGAGGCACGCGTGCTGGCCCGGCTCATCGACGAATCCTATCCCAACTACGAAGCCGTCATTCCCGTCGAGAACGACCGCGAGTTGACCATCAACCGCCTCTCGATGCTGGCCGCTGTCAAGCGCGTGGGGCTCTATTCATCCAGCATGACCAACCAGATCCGGCTGGCACTGGAGCCGAACAAGCTGGAAATCTCGGCGGAAGACATCGAGCGCTCCAGCGAAGCCAAAGAGACCGTGCTGTGCGAGTACGACAACGAGCCGATGGTGATCGGGTTCAACGCCGTCTACCTCACCGAAGTCCTCAGCAACCTCGACGCCGACGACATCGTCTTCGAGTTTAGCTCACCCAACCGGGCTGGCGTCGTGATGCCGCAAGAGCAGGCCGAGGGCGAGGACATCCTCATGCTCATCATGCCGGTGATGCTCAACACCTATGCTTGATTGAACCTCTACTTGATTGATCGGCACATCGAAAGGCAAAGAGGGGCACCTGCGTCATGTCAGGTGCCCCTCTTATTTGAAAGCTTGCTTGCTGCCTAATCCTGATCGGGTATAGCTTCCAGTAGCGTTTCTGCTTCCGCCTTACGAAAGTTTTTCTCGTGCTCGCTCCTGGCAACCCTGGTCAGTGCCTCTCGCGCCGCTGGGATGTCGTGCTGGGCCAGCCGCACCTTGGCAAGCAGATAGGTCGCTTCGAGTTGCAGCAGGGTTTCCTCGTCGCCCGGCTGGTCTGCAATGTCTGCCAACAGGCTACCTGCCGTTTGCAAGCGCTCGGCGTCGTAGCGCGGGAAGAGGCCGAGTGTCGAAGAGCGTACGTCGCGTAGCAATACAAGCGCCTGCTCGTAGCGTTGCTCATCGGTAAGGCCAGTGGTGGGATTGGCACTACGCATCACCCCCATGCCTATCAGGTCATCACCCTCAAAAGCCGCCAACTCGTCGAGGGGCGACACCGTAAGCGTGCTTATCGCGAAGAGGACCAGAAAGACGGCCAACGCCCCTCCAACAACTCCACCAACCCGACGCATCGTCCTGCTCGTCCGCCGGACCGGTCCCCGATCAATCGGTGTACCAGGAGACAGCCCCGGCTGCGATGCAGGCTTGGGCTCCAGGCGGTGTCCCGTCACGCGCTCGAAATGCGTGACTGTGTCGCTGCCTGCTTCGAGTTCGGTGAGGCGTTGGGCCAGTCGGTCGTAGCGGGCACGGAGGTCTTCATCGGCTTGCATGCGTGCCTCAATGCGACTGAACAGCGCCTGCAAGCCTGGAGGCGTCGGATGCTGAC
>DATGCC010000890.1:0-16478 GCA_035312345.1 Rhodothermales bacterium | reverse complement strand
CCGTTGTCGATGGCGTTGCCGAAGTCGGTGCCGTAGCCCGTAGAACCGCGCGGGTTGGTGTAGAGCACCACGTAGTCGTGGGCAGCGTAGTTCTGATACGTGAAGCTGAAGCCGACATTGTACATCGCATGCGGCCCGCCGTGGATGTACAGGATCAGCGGGTAGTCTTTCGAGGCGTCAAAGGTGGGGGGCTTGACAATCCAGCCCTGCACCTGCGTGTCGTCGGTAGAAGTGTACCAGATTTCCTCTACCTCGCCGAGGTGCTTGCCTGTCAGCACATCGTCGTTGATGTGCGTGAGTTGAGCGACGTCGCCGTTGTTGGTGAGGTTGATACGCACCACGTCTGCTGGTTGGTGGAACGACGTGCGGACGCCTGCCGCCATCCCGTTGCGTGTCATGGAGTCGAGCGACAGCATATGCGTGCCCTCGGTGACGGCTTCGACTTCGCCATTTAGCGGGGCCAGATGCACATTCTGCGAGCCCCGATCCCCGGCGGTGAAGTAGACCCCGTTGCTGTCGGACGCCCAGAAGAGGCTGCCCACATCGCGGTCGAGGTCGCCAGAGATTTTGCGGGGGTTCTGCCCCTCCGTTCCGACGACGAAAAGCTCGGAGGTTTTATAGGTCTGCGGTGTGTAAGCAAAGCCCGTGAAAGCGACTTGCTGGCCATCGGGCGAGACAACAGGGTTGGTCCAGTAGCCCGCCTCGCTCGTCAACGTGCGAATCGCGCTCGTCTCGACGTTGACAGCATGGATGGCCGAGAGTTTGTAGCCATCTTCCGACGCATGCTGGTCCATTAAACCATCGAAGACGATGTGTTGGCTGTCCGGTGTCCAGTCGATGCCTGCGCCGAAGCCGAGGCCGGAGAAGCGGGCGCCGACGTTCCAGAAGCCGCTGGTAAGCTGGTGCGGTGTGCCGCCATCAGCGGGGACCGTGAAAAGGTGTGTATAGCCTTCCTCAGCGAAGCCGCGCCGGTCCTGGCGGTAGTGTGTCGTGGTGATCATGCGCGGCGCAGGCGTCCAGGTGGCTCCTTCGGGTGGGCTCGGCATGTCGATGCTCCAACTCTCCTTTTCGGGGACCAGCATCACGAAGGCGAGCTTTGTCCCGTCAGGCGACCATGTAAAGCTTGACGGCGTCTCTTGCACATGGGTGATCTGCGATGTAGCGCCTTCGGCGTCCATCCAGCGCACGAATAGCTGGCTACCGCTCGGCGAGCCCTCAGCCAGATACGCGATGCGCGTCCCGTCCGGCGACCAGCGTGGGCTGGAGCCCTTTGTCAGAAAGCGATGCCGCGAGCCCTCGGCCTGCATGATCCATAACTCCGAGTCGAAGCGATCCTCCAGTTTGTTGACATGGCTGCGCGTATAGATGATCTGTGAGCCATCCGGCGAAATCTGTGGGCTACTCACACGCTCAAAGTCCAGATAGTGCGCCACAGCGAGGAGGCTGTCGGAAGGGGTTTTTTGCGCCGAGGCTTGCAGCGGCAGCCCAATGAGGAGCAGGAAGGGGAGCAGCAAACAGAAAGCAAGGGAGCGCATGCTTCAGCCTCGTCAAGGTGGGGGAAGGCAGCGTGATGCGTGAAATGTGAGGATGCCGGTAATACACCGGTTTCAGCGAAGCACCCTCACGTCTTCACGTTTCACAGTACATTAAACACAAGCAGCATCAGATTCGCAAGCCTCTACTGCCGCACGTCGATAACATCTCGCGTGATGAGATCGCCGTATCCCGCATAGCCCCCCGCATCCTGTGCCTGGATCAGGCTTTCGATGGTTTGGAGCAGTTGCGTGCTCGCGTAGCCCGGCATGGTTTGCGGGTGATTGCCCCGGTAGCGGTTGAAAAAGCTGCGTATGATGATGCTCTGATCGTCCCACGGTAGTGCCTGCAGGTTCTCGACGTACTGCGCAAAGCGGAGCTGCCGAAACAGGTAAAACTCAACATTGGATGTGTAGAATACCGACACACGTTCGCCACGGGCTTTCAGATAGTCACCGATGGCTTTCAGCGCGTGCTTGCCTGCCAGGTCGCCGACGACGGGAACGATTCGGTTCTTGGCCTGCATCTGCCGGATAAATAGATAGTCGCCTTCGTGGGCGAGATAGCTACCGAGTTGGCCCGACAGGTCGGTTTCGAGCAGCAGGTCGCGGTAGGTGGGGTAATAGGCGTTCGGAGTGCGGTTGTGGCTGTGGAAGCGCACATCCAGCCCCTGTGTGATAAAGCGGTGGTGGATGGACTCAATGGTGTTGAGATCCTCCTCAGAGAGTGGCAGACCTGCCTGAGTCGCCTGCTCGCGGACGCGAGTAAGCACCTCGCGGGCGTGGTCTGGCGGTGTAGGGGTGGCGTCAAGGTAGGCTACCATGTCCTGGAGTGGGCGCTCTGTCCACGAGGCTACATCCTCTGGGATCGGTTTCCCAAAGAACAGGCAAAGGTATTCGATGCGCGTAGGGGCGAGGGCAAACTGGGACTTAAAAAAGACCTGCTGAAGCAGATTGTCCCGCCGAATATCGACAATGAACGCGATAGTGGGTCGAATCTGCGCGATGTAGGCGAAGTTCTGGTCGGGTCCCACGCCGAGGTAGGCACCGCCTTCAATGTTCAACCTCTGCAGCGTACCGAGGACGTGCAGGTACGATGTTTCGTTAGAGATGAGGTTGTCGGTGTCGAAGTAACCGCCCGGCTCCGAAAGCCGCGCGACGAGATGGGCAAACGACGAGTCTGCAACCCCAGGTGCAGGGGTAGCTGGAGCCGGTGCCTGCTGGCAGGCAGACTGAGGCGCGACGAGGAGCAGGCACAAACCCAGCAGCCATCCCCAGGAAAAGCGAAACCGTCGCATAAGCCGAGCGCATTATCGAGACGAAACGAATGTTCTCAAATATAGCGTCTCCGCGTTAGCTTTGGGAGAGGAGAACGTAAAGCTACCGGAAGAAAAAGAGCTTCACTTTTCTTCTGGATTCTGCTTGGGCTTGATATGCTTGGTTTTCAGAGAAGCAATCAGGTGCAGGTGCTCCACAACAAGCTTTTCATAAGCATCCTGGGGGAGGACGTGGGCCTGTTGTTTCAGAAGGCGCTCATTGGTTTGAATCCTGTCAAGAAACGACTGCTGGGTCATGGAACTAAGAGGTTGATGTACTTTGGGAAAGATGAATAGAAAGGGAGGCTACCTACTAAAGACACCAAACATTATCATTTATAACCTTTTGAATTAAAAAAACTTTGAGATGGGGACAAGGCATGACTGAATTGTCTAGTTTTAGTTGACATTTGACGAGCCAACAGGGGCACCCCTTTCTTTTGCCAACCTGCTGCCATGAATGACTGGACACCGCCCGCCGGGTGGACGACCATAACCACCATCGACGCGCATACCGAAGGTGAGCCGCTACGGGTTATCGTCGACGGTTATCCCGGTCTGCCGGGTGATACGATGCTGGCCCGTCGGCGGTATGCAAAAGTGCACCACGATGCCCTGCGGAGGGCGCTGATGTGGGAGCCCCGCGGCCATGCCGACATGTACGGTTGTCTTGTCACGCCGCCTGTTACGCCCGATGCTGACTTCGGCGTGCTGTTTATGCACAACGAGGGCTACAGCACCATGTGCGGGCATGGCATTATTGCTGTTACCAAAGTGGTGCTGGAGACGGGCATGCTTCCTATGCAGACGCCAGAAACCCGCGTTCGGATCGACACGCCAGCAGGGTTGGTCACGGCGTATGCGCGGGTGCGGGACGGGCAGGTGCAGCACGTCTATTTTTACAATGTGCCGTCGTTCGTGGTCGCGCTGGATGAAACGGTAGCTGTGCCAGGTCTTGGGACCGTGCGGTATGATCTGGCTTTCGGCGGGGCTTTTTATGCGTACGTGCAGGCCGCTGAGGTCGATGTAACCTGCACGCCGCAGGATTACAGCGCCCTGATCGAGAAAGGCATGGCAATCAAGCGGGCGGTGATGGTGCAACGCCGCATCGTCCATCCTATGGAGGAGGATCTGGGCTTTCTGTACGGCACCATTTTTATCGGCCCGCCCGAAGATCCGCAGGCGCACAGCCGCAATGTGTGCATCTTTGCCGAAGGCGAGGTAGATCGCAGCCCGACTGGAACCGGGGTGAGTGCCCGCGCGGCCATCCATCATGCGCGTGGCGAAATTGAAGTCGGAGAAGCCATCATGATCGAAAGCATTCTCGGCACGCGGTTTCGCGTCCGTGTGAAAGGGACCACTACGGTTGGTTCACATGCTGCTGTGATTCCTGAAGTAGAGGGGCGCGCCTACATCACGGGGCGCCACACGTTCACCATTGATCCCGACGATCCACTGCGCGAGGGTTTTTTTCTGCGATGAACACGTTTCGGTATATTTCTGGCGAGGTTGTCCGGCAAGTGCTGGATATGCCGACGGCTATTGGCCTGATGCGCGATGCGTTCATACAGCTTTCGGAAGGGCGCGTCACCGTGCCGGTGCGGACGACCCTGCCCGTGCCCGAGCACGACGCCCGTACGTTGTTCATGCCTGTCTATTTGCCCGATGCCGCCCGTGTTGGCGTCAAGGTGGTGTCGATCAACAATGAAAATTCAGGCCGGGATCTGCCGCTGATTCACGCACTCGTGATGGTGTTGGATGCTCCGACGGGACGTCCCCTGGCCCTGATGGATGGTGAGACACTGACGGCCCTGCGTACTGGGGCGGCTTCTGGTCTCGCCACGGATCTGCTGGCTCGCGAAAATGCATCCGTCGTGGCGATTTTTGGGGCTGGTGCCCAGGCGCGCTCGCAATTGGAAGCCGTCTGTGCCGTGCGGCCTATCACGCGTGTGCTTGTCTTCAGTCGTGGCGCTGACAAAGCAGGTGCTTTCGCCCAGGAGATGCAAACCGCGCTTGGTATCGACGTGCAAGTGGCAGAGCAGCCAGCGCAACTGCAACACGCTGATGTCATCTGTACAGCCACTACTTCGGCTACGCCCGTCTTTGACCATCAACAGGTGAAAGCGGGGGTGCATATCAACGGTGTTGGATCGTACCGGCCCGACATGGCAGAGGTGCCGGGCGAGACGGTGCAGGCAGCCCGTGTCTTCGTCGATCATCGCGGCTCCTGCCTCGCCGAAGCAGGTGACTTGATCCAGCCGCTGGAGGCCGGATTGATTACCGAAGCACACCTTCTTGCTGAAATCGGGGCGGTGGCTGCCGGGTATACAGCGGGGCGCATCTCGGCGCAGGACATCACCTTTTTCAAGTCCGTCGGCAACGCGGTGCAGGATCTGGTAGCGGCCAGCTACGTGCTTAATGTGGCACAGGAGCGGGGGCTGGGTGTCGAGGTGGTGCTGTAGTGTACGTTCAAGGCATCTTTGGGGCCATGTGTCTTTTCGAGGCGTGGTGTTTGAGGAGCACCCAAGGGTACTTCCTGCGGGGTGCGGAGAGCGGGAAGCGGGAGGCGTTTTTTTACGCTCCCCACCCTCCGCACACCGCGCTCCGATATTGCAAAACAGCCCTTGGAGATAGCATCAGGAGGGAAGCGATGTGCTCGTTTCTTTGCGCCAGGCGTCCCATGCACGCTCCCACCGATGGCTCAACGCTTCTGGCTTTTCAGCATACAGGCGTTGTCCCAGTGGTTGAGCCTGGCAGCGGAGTTCGTCGCGGCGGCGGTCTAGCAGGCCGATGAAAGCAGACATGCTGCGGATGTTGCCATACCGCTCTGGGTGGTTGAGCACGGCTTTGCGAAAGATAGCCAGGTCATGTGCGTCGCCCAAAAAATCCGCCAAATCGTGAAAGGCTTCGGTCCATGGTTCCATCAGGGCGGGCCAGATCCGTTGCAGCAGTTGGGTGTGGTACCAGTGATACTTTACCCGTTTCCGCCATTCGTGGAAGTTTTCAGCCGTAGGTTCTGCATACGCCTCTTCCATCGCCTCGCGGCCCCGGCGATATGTTTTCTGCAAGCCACCTGCCAGCGCCTCGAATCCCTCGGCCTCTACCGACCACGTGGCTGCACGTTGCTGGGCCTGTCTCATCTCGTCCAGGAAAGCAGCCAGGCGGCTGTCGAGGTCCAGCGTCTCGGCGAGGTCGTGGCGGTGCATCGTCAGGGCCCGACGAATGGGGCCAAAGGCGCGCCGGTCCACCTCATCGCTATACCGCTCCATCAAAGCCTCGTAGGTCTCGATCCGCGCCGTGGCATCGCGGACTTCGGAAAGGGTTCCGGCAGCATCGCGGAAGCGGGCGTTCTCGAAGGCATAGGTGTCTCCGAAGACCGGTCGCACGAGGCGGATCAGGCCGCGCAATTCCTTGCATCGCTTACGGATTTCATGGATCGTTACATGCGGACCCACGGCGTCATCCTGCACGGTGGCCATGGCCTGATCAATTTGCTCTTGGGCTACGCGCCGAACGGCCTCTTCAACAGGCTCTTTGTCTAAAAAAACGTAAGACATACGATGAAAGGAAACCGGTGGATTAGGGATTCGTGGGCGGCCTCAAATATCGAAAATGAGTAGCACAGAGGAAAGTAATTGAGAAGTTTGAGAAGATGCGAACCAGTGCCGATATTCAGAATATCCTTGTCCCGTGCACGGATTTAGTACCCTTCATATACAAAGTCGATCTTGCTATGACGCTTTTTAGAGTTTTCCCCATACTCCTGCTTCTGGTTACTACCATGCTGACCGGGTGCACACATACCCGCGAAATGAGCCCGGATGCCGTGTCTACATACAGTTTCGAGCATGTCAATGAGACGCTTGAAGGGCGTAGCGTAGACGTAGAGCTTACCGACGAACGCATCATTGCCTCCAAGGCCCTGCGCATTCAGCCGGACACCACCTGGACCATTGACATGCTCAATGGCAAGCTACGCCACGATCCTGCACAGAATATCTCTTCTATCATCTGGAACCGTCCTGGCCGGGGTGCGCTGGAAGGTGCCGCCTTTGGTGCGCTGGGTGGGGCCGTACTTGGCCTCGCTACAGGCTTTGCACTGGCCGCAGGCCGAGAAGAAGAAGGTGCCCGAACGAGCAAAGCGTATTACATCGCGGTCCCTGCCAGCTTTGTTACCATTATAGGTATCGGTGCCGGAACGGTTCTTGGCGTGCAAAAAGGTAGCCGGGATCGTTACGTCTATCCGCAACCCCCGCTCGGCATGTCGGCTGCAGCGGAATCCTCCTCCACTACCACCTATGGCAGCAGCCAGCCGCGCTAGCAGGTTTTTTGAAGGCTGAGCAGGGAAGGGAGAGGATCGAAATAGATCCTCTCCCTTTCTTATATCTGGCACTATCTCCATCCATATGGTGCAGAAAGATAGGGCTTTCGCTTGCGAATGTGTCTGTGTTTGTTAAGATTGTAGACAAGCAAACATTTTATGCAAGCAGGATGAACTTCCGGGTGGACCTATGAGCACGTTAAACAAGCGACGTCGTAAAGAGCTAATCATTGCCCTCAGCATCCTTGTCGCCATTGTGGTCGTCTTCTCCCTGATCGGCATGTTGAGCTGATTGAGACGCCCGACAGGCGTCGCAGGGGCACATGGCGCGGAGACGTTCCCAGGTGTAGATGCCGGTGTCGTGGCCGTCGTCCCAGATGAGCCGTAGCCCAATGCTACCGGCTGGTTCTACACGTAGGTTGTCCCAGCGCATCAGCGAGGGCAGGGCGAAGATTTTGGGATCGGGCAAGGTGTGCATGTTGCCGTGGCCCTGGCACGAGGCACAGGGGCAGGCCCGCCGCAGGCCGTCCAGTGGGTACACTGTCGTGTGCCCATCGGCCCAAACAAGTGTGAACGTCTGTGCTTCCCGATCCACAGTAACACGGGTGGGGGTCAGTGATTTGCTCATCAACAGCATGGTTCATTGAAAACCTTTGATCTGGGTATCTTTCACGAGCAGAGAGGACAATTGCTCCTTTCGAAAATGATGGATGTATTACACAAGGTGCCATGATGTAATTTTTTAATGGGTGCATAAGTTGAACTAGCTGCTAGCATTTGCTATTTTACACTTGCAACAGTTGTTAGGGAATTAGTAGCATAGGATTTCCACGCATTCCCAGCAAAGCTATTACAAGCAGTGACGACCCTCACAGTATCAGGTTGTCGCTACACGGCGGACGTGTGGGAGTTGATAGGTGCGTGTGAATTGCTGATATGTAAAGAGGTCTAGTTGTACTGAAAGACAGCAATGAGTATTAGGGTTTGTTTCTTAAGCCTGTAGTAAGTGATCCTAGTAACATACATGGGTTTGGCACAGACCCCTATCTGTGTTGATGGGCTACAGGGATGCGCAATAAGGGTTCAGCCATAGAGTGGCGAAAGCAAGTAGAAAGCGAAGGTTGCAGTTTCCACTAAGGGCGATCTTGTGCTGAGGCATTGATGATAATAGCCCTTAATTGGCACGGTAGTATGTCTGGTAATTTGTATTAAAAAAGCTAGTGTTTATGACTTCGTTCGAAGTGGAGCGTGGTCATACCTGAGAACCGCCCTAAAAATCGAAACGTGCTTCTTTGTCATGGCAAGTACAGGTCGTAGCGATGACTGCGCCTTCGTTTTGATGCATGCCCGACCTGCGTGAGGTCTGGGCAAGGAGTATTGGGGATATAGCGGCAGGGCACGAGAGCCGAATGGCAAGTCGGCTTCCCCTGTTTACCCTACTTCACCTGTTCGATCTTTCCCCCGACATTGGGGCAACTCGACCTACCAGGTCAGGAGGCGATGATGAAGTTTAAGCTTTTCAAAAACACGCTCTACCTGTACGAAGCGCAATTCGATGATCCGAGCCAGGCGCGTGTCGGGTTTCTCTTTCAAAATGCCACCCGCACGGATAGTGAGTTCGACCTCACGCAGGAGACCTGGGCCAGCGCCAACAACAAAGGCTTCTTTGCTTTTTTCGAACCCTCGGCCACACGCGACTGGAGTAGCTTTGCGAACCAGGTACGCGCGCTATTTGAGGGAAACAAGGCGTCGCAGTTTGGCTGGTTTGCAGAAAGCGAAACCGGCGAGGTGTCGGCGATCACATTGGTATTTGTGGGGGCCCAGGGTACCGGCGAACCTTTCGTGCAGCAGGCTTTCACACTGACCTTTAACAACAGCGCGTTGCAGGTGCAAGGGAGCCCGTTTCAGGGCCTGCGCAACACAATCTCATACGACGACGCCAGCAATGCCTTTCAGGTTGCAAATCCGAATGCCAGCACCATCCAACTGACCACGCAGGCTCCCCATCAATCCCGGCAGACGTTCACCTCCACGTCGGCAAACCTCATCTTGCCGATGGACGATGGCGTGAACCCCCATGCCGGTAGCGTCAACGTGGACTTTAAATTTCGTGTTCAGGATTTGGCTGCGTTTGAAGCCGGGTTTATGTATTTCGGACCCGGTGAAGCGCAGGTGCTGGCCGCATTGAACTATCCAGTATTTCGCCCGGCGGAAGCCAACCAGTCCACCATGGCTTTCAGCGTGTGGCTCGATGTATTGCAGCCGCTGGTAGACACGCGCTCGTATTTTCAGTTCAAAGACGCGGTCGTGGGATCCTATTTTACCACACCCAACGGCAAGGCCTTCGCGCTGCATCCTACCAATGGTGGCCTGGCAACCACGAGCCGCTTTGCCTTCGCCAATCGCCCAATCAATAGCCCGACCGATGCGGACACGTATTATCTGACACCAGTAGGCATTTTCGGGATTGCGCTTGATACCGATGCTTCCGGCAACGGCAGTGGGGCGGCGAATAGCGCCGATCTCCTGTGCGGCGTGACCGGGACCGAATTTCTGACAGCTTCCCTGGCGGCCAATGCTGATCCCATCGATCAACTCCAGTTTGAGGCCGGTCAGCCAGCCTTTCAGAAGGTGACGGCGTCGAGGGAGCCGGGGGGGGTGCCCACCTTCCTCAGCGATGAAGATGGGAACGTGACCACCTCCTGGGTGCGGCTCCAGAGCAGCACGGGGGTCTACGTCTCGCAGCCCCAGGGATCGCCGCTGTACAACCAGAACGGCAATGGAGCGGCGACGCTGAAAGGGGAGGTTCCTGCCAGCGGCCTGTCGCTCTACCTGCTCGATTTTCTACCGCTGCCCACCTGGAAAGCCGACGGCGCGACAATGGGGGGCGATGGCGCGTCTGAAGCAACCGCAGGGGGTAGCCCGCTGGTGCCCCTGGTGCCTTATGCCGGTCTGTTGTTCAATACGAACGACCAGGCAGATCCCTATCTCCAGATTGAATCAGACGCGCTCAACCCGACGCGCAAGAACGCCTTCACGGATGCCCAGGCCACGCTAACCGCCCAGGCGCGGGCACGCGGCGAGACGCTGGATATCGTAGCAGCGGAGCAACTCACCTATGCCATGACCCCGCAGGGGTTGCTGGCTGGACTCACGCCGCAGCAGGTCTGGCAGGATACCCAGTTTGCCATCAGCCCCGCACTGGATCAGAGCAATCCAGATGTGGTCTTGCAGTTCACGGAGATGGGAGACCAGATCCGGCAGGCACTGCAGCAGAACCAGGTTTTCCTGACTATCAGCACGCTCACCGATTCGCAGAACAGCCCGCTGTTTCAGTTTACCGGTCAGGATCAGACCATCAACATCGCCGGGTGGCCGTTCAGCCTGTCACCAGCAGGCACTGCCACCAGTGACGGCACGCCGCCCATTGTGATGGTGAAGCTGTACCCAGGCCGATCGATTGCCGACCTGGTCGATGACATCAGCCTGTGGTCCCAGCCCGACGTGTTCAACGGCAGCACGTTTACAGCAAAAGATGCCCAGGCGTATTTGCAGAAACTCATCCAGGACGCCTGTGAGGCTGTGTATGGCGAAGGAAACTGTTCGGACGGCACACCAAGCGGCCAGCCAGACACCAACTCGCTGTACTACAATTTTTATCAGGTGGTGACCAACCCTGCGTTCAACGGCCTGCTCGCCGTGAACTGCAACATGCAACTGAATGCGCTGCCGACGGCGATCCGTGCTGTGATCGGGGGGATGACCGACATCGAATCGTTTCGGGTGCATCACGTCGGCGTCTCGATCAACGATACGTCGGACGGGTCCACGCCTGCGCTGAGCCAGAGTTCGCTGTTCGGGCTGGTCGATTATGAGAAACCGACCACGTCCAGCGAGACGGCCGTTGCCGAGGTAGGCGTCGATTACAACTTTGAGGTCGAGTATCTGCGGGCGCTGTTCACCAACTCGGCGCTGAGCAGTTTCTCCTGCAAGATCAACCTGACCATCAACAACCTCTTTGGCACCGAAGTCACCAAGCAAGATAAGGAGGGCGTCGGCGCAGCGGAATCCAACGTGGTGGTCATCACCGGCTCCTACCAGGCCCATTCCACCAGCGGAGACGATGACACGTCCGGGCAGGGCGTGTACTCCTTCATTGCAGAAGGTAATTTCAATTTCAAGTTCACTGAGAATCCCTACCTCGACAACATCACGCTGACGAAGCTGCAATTCTCCTTTGACCAGGAGACGCCCGACGCGACCAATTCAGACACTAGCCTGATCGAAGCCGCGTTTGGCATCTGGGGCAATTTGGTCTTTAAGCAGTTTGACGTCTTAGACATTTTTTCCTTCGAGAAGCTGGTTTTCAACGACCTGGGCATCTCGGTCAGTTTCGATCTGACGGTGCCGCAGCCGCCGACACCACCTTCCACGGCTAACCTGAGCCTGAAATTTTCGCCCGGCAACCTCCGGCTTGATCTGGGCAACACGACGGAAAAACAGGGCAGCAACAGCCTGCTGAGTCTGCTGCCATTCAAGTTAAAATCATTCCTTTACAACCAGTATCCAGACAAGCAAACGGTAGAGGATCTGAAGTATTTCGCCCTCAGCGACATCCCGCTCGATCCGGGCTTCAAGTTGGTCAATAAATTCAATTATGCGCTCTTGTTCGATCTGGATCTGGGGACGCTTGGGGCGCTCGTCGGCTCGCTAGAAGCCTTCAAATTCAGCTTTTTGATTGGCTGGCTGACCGACGACGAGACGGGCGGGATCGCTTTCGGTGTGCAGTTGCCCGAGGCGGATGGCAAGCTGGAGATCAAGATTGAAGGCGTGCTGGAGTTGTCCATCGAGACGTTCATCCTCAAGTACGTCACGCCCGATAGCGGCGGCGACGCGATGCTCGTCGTGGGGCTGAACAATTCCTACCTGAAACTACTGGGCCAGCGGCTCCCGCCGGGGAATGCGTTCTTTGACTTCGCCCTGTTTGCACCCACCAGCGATGCCTCCCGGATCGGCTGGATCGCTGCCATCAACAACCAGTCGAAAGATGCCGCGCTAGAGGTTCCTTCCGATGCAACGGCACCTACGACCTATGAGGTCGAGGTGGGAGATGCCAATGGGGAAAACGGTGAAAACGGAGACAGCAAAGTCTTTGAACTGATCTACCTGGGCGGCGGGCAGCGTGTGGGGCCGAAGCCCGATGACACGCCTACAAATTTCGCCGACTTCCTCAAGTGGATGACCGACACGTTCTGGGAAGAGTTCAAAAAAGGCGAATACGACAAGGTTTATGATCCCGATGGGCAGTGGCTGGCCGTGGCCGATTTCAAGCTGCTCGGCATCATCGAAGTAGGCTTCATTTTTTATGATGTGACGCCGTTCTACAGCCTCGTGCTGAACGTCGATAAGCTGTTTAATTTCGAGATCACGTACACCAAGATCAGCGACAGCATCGGGCTGTTTTACGCCAACTTCAGCCTGCCCGATTCGCTGCGCACGTTCCAGGTCGGCGCGGCTTCGCTGACGCTGCCTGCCATCGGCGTGAGCGTGTACACCAACGGCAACTGGAAGCTGGATGTGGGCTTCCCCAAAAACGACGACTGGAGCCGTAGCTTTCGAGTCCAGGCGCAGGCAGGTCCCGTGCCCGTCACGGGCTCTGGCGGGTTCTACATCGCCAGCCTGAGTTCGGCGACGGCCCCTGATATTTTTACGGGCGAGTATCCCAGCATTCTTGCCTTTGGCTTCGCAGCGCGGCTCGGCGTGGGCAAGGATTTTACGTCGGGTCCGCTCAAGGCGGGCGTCAGCGTGACGTTTTTTGGCATCATCGAAGGGGCCGCAGGTTATCTCGCTTCAGGATCGACCGAGATTTTCCAGGAGCCGGATGCGCTTTCGCTAAAGGGCCAGTTTGGCATCATCGGCGAGCTGTACGGCTCGGTCGACTTTGTGATTATCAAGGCCAGCGTGAACGTGCGCTTGCAGGCCAGTGTGGGCATCGTGCTGAAGTTTGAACGGTCGATTCCCAACAGTGGAGAAATCCTGCTCTACATCGAGGCTAGCGTGTCGGTGAGCGTCAAGGTGAAAATCAATCTCGGGCTTTTCTCCATCTCCATCAGCTTCAGCTTCAAAGCCTCGTTCCGCTTCGGTTGGAAGCTTCTGAAGCCAGGAACGCAATCCAGCCGGATGATGCTGCACAGCACGTTTGCTGCGATGCCTGCCATTACGCCGACGGTGCTGCCACTATGCACCGGCTTCACAGCGGATCTTCCCCTCTGGTTCTTGCCTGAGGGTACGGTGGTCTTCCCGGCAGCGACCGGGACCGGGGTGCCGTGGGTGGTCACCTCCATCGGCATTGAGTACGATCCAGAGCCGAGCGGTACGCCGACGTATGCGGAGTTCAAGCCGTTTGAAAAACTAACCACGCAACTCGTCACCTGGGCGCTGGCAAATGTCCTCGGGGAGATGAGTGATACGTTCACCGTTACGCAGGATCAGTTGAATGTGCTCGACCAGACGCCCGAGACGTTGGTAGACTGGATCGATTATGGCGCGCTGCTCGAAGAACTCGCGGTATTCAAAGCAGCCGTGACCGTGCCCACAGCAGACCCAGGCGATACGCTGTACGGCACGCCATTCCCCATGCCCCCCTTCGTGCAGTTGAAAACCGATGGACGTCTCGACAGCTCGGACAAGCCGGACGACCTGGACTTTGCGTTCTCGTCCAAAAACAACGTGCCCGAGAGGTACATCGAAGAGGTCGATGCCTATTTCAATCAGCTTTTTGTCAACCAGACCCAGTCCGTCGCGCCGCAAACCCTTTCTGCGGATGCCAACATTCCCCTGATCCAGTCCGTCTTCCTGAACTATTTCAAAGGGTTGATTCGAGGCGGCGTGCATCAGTTGCTCGAAACGATGCAGAACGAGGATCTGCAAAGTGCCAAGATCAACGAACTGATTCCCAAAGCCGTAGGTGCGGGGCAGTTTGCTTCCCTTTCCGGGCAGATGTCCAGTTCGTTCCGGGGCGGCGTGCGGTTGCCGTATACCGATGGGTTGACGGTTCCGGGTGGGGACGCGCTCAAAACGACGAATCCGATGTACGCCCTGTTGTGGCAGGAATTCCCGGCCGGGTCGCTTGATGCTGAGAAGAAGCAATATACGATTGGGCTCACCAACCCCGATTCATCGCAGACGTGGCTGACCGCCAGCGTATCCTGGGCATTGACCAGTGAATGGCTGGAGCCGTTCCAAACCGTGCAGGCCGGTGACATCCAGGCCCCCAGCCAGCCGCAGCAACTTCCCTTCACGGACATTGGCCCGGCGGCATTCGCTTACGAAAACGCAATCGTCTGGACCCAACCTGACAACAAGGTAGCGAGCCTGCGGTCGTTCCCGGATAGCCTGCTGACCTTGATGCAGCAGGTAGCGGGTGCTATTTCGATGCTGGTCGAATCCCGCGCCGCTGGTGCCCCCTACCTGCCCGGAGGCACGCCGCTCGATCCGAGCACCTTCACCTGGGCCACCCAGATCCAACTGACCCTCAAGCAGGTACCGGCGAATGAAACGAATGGAGCAAAGGTATTGCCGGATATTTTCTCGATGAGCGGAGCCAGCCAGCAGGATCAGGCCCTGCTGGAACAGATCATTCGCGTCATCAACGAGAATCCCAACCAGAACCCAATTGCTTCGATTCAGGTGCTCTACCAGATGGAAGCAGGTGCCTCGGGGCTGACCTCCAAGACGGTGAATCCGTCCGACGTCTTTGCATTGCGGACCAACACGACCACTGTTACGGCCCCGCCGGTTACGGCGAATTTGTTAGCCCTGGAGGCCACCGCGCCGCCCGAGGTGCCCGTCGGCGCGACCCTTGGCGAGACGGTTGATTTCTTGCAAATCATCCAGCAGGCGGCGGTCACGAATGCGCCCGGCTACTACCTGCGCTACCTCGATACCGACGGCAAGAGTTTGCCCACGGACCTGTTCCAGGGCAATCCGGCTCCTGTCACCCTGTTGATCACCTACGCGGCGGATGGCGGGAATACGGCGAGTGACCCTGCGCAGATCAAGCCCTTCTACAATGCCATCGTCCTCGATGATGCGGTGGCGAGCCTCGTCTACTACGCAGAAACGACCGACCCGGCGCTCTACACCCAGTACAGCGCCGTCGCCCCCGGCTCGGTGGGGGTCGTCCTGACACGAAGTGATACGGCGTCGCTGATACAGCCGCATCAGGAACTGGTGGCAGCCGGTCTCCTTGATACAGAACGCCAGTACGACCACGCCGATCTGCTCAAGGCGCTGGTCGATTCGGGCATGGACAATGAAACTGAAATCCGCGCCGCCCTCGCAGATGCTGGTGCGGCGGCCTCGCAGTTGAACGAATTATACAGCTTGATTACCTATCAGGTCGAGGCGACCACTGGATTTGTGCAGAGCAACCTCTCCGCGCCCGTGCAGCCGCAGCAACCTGATGAAGCGAGCAGTGCCGCCGATGGCCTGACAAACACGGACGACGACACGCGCTCGTACCGGATCTATGCTCCGCTGTATGCCCTCGCCGAGGCCAATCAGGGCCAGTCCTCAGGGGCCATCCTCAATCGCTACGTCAGCATCAATGACCCTGTCGCTATCGACATCTTTCAGAACGATGCGTTTGGCAACCAGATGCCAGCCAGCGACACGCTCAAGTTCACGACGACCAACCTCTATTTCGATCCGATACTGCCGCTGGATCAATGGCAGGGGGTGGTGACAGCGTATGACTTCCGAGGGACGGATGGCACACCGGAAGCGGACAGCTTTACCATCTACCTGAACCCCACCGGCACGGCATTCGCCGACATGAGCGAAGATCAGGCCGAGGCGGCATTGCAGAACTGGACTACCATACAAGATCAGATCAACGGTGAGGGCGTCTCGTTCTTCGTAGAGACCAACCTGGCGCTCGACGCCGATGTCAACTTGGTGCAGGTGACGCTGGATCAGACCCAGGCCGACGCGATCAAGACGATGGTTGATGGCATTGTGGTCTATCTACAAACCTTCACGACGCCACCGCCGACCTTCGATGTGAAGCCTGTTGCGATCACTACCAAGGTGAGTGGTGCGACAGCGGTGCCGCCTGTGTTTGAGGTGGCCGTGCTGTTTGGCATCCAACGCGATCCCTCGTTGATTTCGCCGCTGTTGAAGGATGGCAACGGAAATATCACGTTCCCATCCGCGCAGTTCGTGCAGACGCAGATCGTGCCTACCGTGGGGGCGTCAGTGGTGGAGGGCGGTGCCTCAATTAGCATCGATACCTTTGCGGATGCTTTT
>DATGCC010000889.1:0-3537 GCA_035312345.1 Rhodothermales bacterium | reverse complement strand
TGGGCAACGCGGGTTGATCTTGGAAAAAAGCAAGGGCTCGGTCCAGTGTTTCCTCGGGGGTGGTGGTGGGGAAGCGGGTGAGGGCGCGTACATCGTCGGGGCCGGTACCCAGGGCGCAGACGAACTTGGTGCCGCCCGCTTCGATACTTCCGTAAAGCGATGTGTCAGGCATGGAGGGTAGGTGGGAAGAAGCTATTTCTTAAAGAGCAGAATATGCCGGGTGTCGCCGAGTTGGAGCACGAGGTCGTTGCGGCGGCGCTCCAGCAGGTGCGTGGTTGTTTGCCCGGTAGGGGTGAGCCTAATCATATCGCCGTTGGCCGTATATGTGCCCATCTCTTCGATGAACTGGGGGTGCGCCACCTCACGAACATGATCATTTTCGTCCACAACGATATCCTGGCGCTGGAGGACGAGGCGGTAGGTGGTGTCGGGCGCTACGCGCAGGACGAGGGTGCCGGTCAGGATCTCCTGCCGCATGCTAGTGCGGAGGGTGCGCGCTTCTTGCATGTAAAGCACGGGCAGGTCCTGGCCGTCCATCTGCACCAGCGACCAGGTCCCGGCGAGCGGGGTGCGGGTTTCGCGGCGCTCTTCTTCTAGTGCAAACTGAACGCCTGCCGATAGGCCAAACCCGCTGAGATTGAGCGTACGCGGCCAGTCTGTGGGAAGCTGGCTATCGCCGGGGAAGTCCCAGTCGAGGCTTGCAAACCGACGGCGGCGGTAGTTGCCTTCGAGAAATACATAGATGGACTCAGACAGGTCGCGGTTGATGCCAAGGGTAAGGCCATATTCGTAGGTCTGGGCTTTCAGGCCGTATTCCAGATTGTTGACATCGTACGCCTGTGAGCGCCACAGTTCTGTCAACCCAAAGGTGACGCCCATATACGGTTGGAAGGCAGACCGATCTGCAAAGAGAGCAGCGTACACGGCTACGCTAGGCAACGTGCGTAGCGAACTGCGCAGGTCGAGCGAGGGTTCGGTCGCCTCGAAGCCGCGCAGATACGAGGTGCCGAGCGCGAGTTCCAGATACGTGCCTTCTGGAGCGGGCAGCGTGATAAACACTTCGGTGCCCAGGCCAAACAGATCGACGCCTTCACTGAAGGAGGAAAGCTGCTTTTTGTCATCCAGCCAGCCGCCTTGCAAGTTGAAGGAAACGCTGTTGACCGAGCTAAAAAGCCCTTCGAGCACCCCGAATGCCTGTGCCGAGGCGTGCTGCGTGAGGCCGAAAAGCAGGCAGCATACAAGAGGAATCAACCGTTTTTGCATGGTACTTTCTAAAGATGAACGGGAAGACGGGGAAATTGAAAAACAACGCTGGCTAAAAATAGCAGCCTGACCAACAAAATCCATGAAAAAGAAAGGTTATTCTGGTCGAGAAGCCTTATTGCTTTTTGGTGCCGTTCATGCGTTGAGAGAGGAAGGCTATTGGGCTCCTCTTTCTTCATCTGGATTCCTGTTATGAAACGACCTGTTGCTTTTTCCAAGCGGTTCTCAGTACTGCTCTCTTTGGTTATCCTCTTTGTTGCGGCCTGCGATTCTGGTGGGGAGGAAGAAGATTTTGGCGGAGAACCTTCTCCAGCGGCTAACCTCGACCCCAACGTCGCACCCGTAACGCAGGGCACCTGGTATCGGCCCGCTATCGGCGTCACCTGGCAATGGCAGCTTCAGGGTACGATCAACATGAGTTATGATGCTGCCCTGTATGACATCGATTTGTTTGAAGCACCGGCAGACGTGATTGGAGCGCTACACGCGCAGGGGCGCAAGGTGATCTGCTATTTCTCCGCAGGGTCTGGTGAGAATTATCGCCCCGATTATGAAACGTTTCTTTCCTCAGATCTGGGTCGAAAACTCGATGGGTATGACAATGAACGCTGGCTGGACATCCGCTCAGCCAGTGTGGTTCGGGTGATGGAGGCGCGGCTGGATCTGGCCGTAACACGAGGCTGTGATGGGGTGGAGCCGGACAATGTCACGGCCTTTAACAATGACACCGGCTTTGCCATTTCTGCTACCGACCAGCTTGCTTTCAACCGGCACCTGGCGAATGAAGCGCACCGCCGAGGGCTGGCTATCGCGCTCAAGAATGACGGGGATCAGGCCGCCGCCCTCGTCGACTATTTCGACTTTGAACTCAACGAGGAATGCCATCAATACGAAGAATGCGAGCAACTGGACGTGTTCATCCAGCGAGGGAAGCCCGTACTCAACACCGAATACACCCGCGATGCAGCGTCGGCGCAGCAGCTAGCCACCACCGTGTGCCCTGCCGCCAACCAGCGGCAGTTCAGCACGCTTATCCTGTCCGATGAACTCGACGATGCTTTCCGCGTGAGCTGCCGGTAATTATTCTACCTTCGTTGCGGGCATGTCGCTGCCGCCCATGCGGAAGGTGAAGCCGGTCGGCATGCCATTGGCATCCAGGTCGAAGTCGAGGGAGCCAGCGGTTCTTTTCAGCACGAAGCGCTCGGTGGAGACGGGAATGAGTTCGAGGGCCCGCTGCCCGCCAAGGTGAAAGAACAGGGTATTGCCTGAGCGGCTGATGCGGTGGTAGTAGTTCGGCCCGGCTTCGTAGCGCCCGACGTAGCGGTCGAGCACTTCGGCAGAGAGCGGAGTGCGTTGTTCATAGGTGCCGGAGGGTGGTCCAGCGGCGGTGTTTTCAGGCAGGGTGCGCAGCCAGATGTTGCGGTAGCGGACGGGATTGCCATGATCCTGGAGGGCCAGCGGCAGGCGGTCGGCGTGCGGCTGGTAGAACGTGCTCTGAAGCCATTCGGTCGGTCCCCAGAATTCAGCGTTGTTTTGCACCAGAATGCCATTGTGAACGACCGTCGCGCGGGCGGGTTCGAGCACCGCGCCGGTCTGGCTAAAGCGGGGGCGGCGGAAGTAGATGTCGTACGTCTGCCACTCGCCCGGTGGACGGCTGGCGTTGAAAAGCGGCGGATGCTGGCCGTAGAGAGCGGCGGCCTGCCCATCGGCGTAGGTCTCGTTCTCGTAGGAATCCAGCACCTGCACCTCGTAGCGGCTCATCAGAAAGACGCCGCTGTTGCCGCGACCCTGGCTGCTGCCTTGCACGGGCGTGGGCGCGGCCCATTCCACATGCAACTGCACATCGCCAAAGGCCTGCTTGGTCTGTATGTATCCGGCTCCGGCCACCGAGATCATTTCGCCATTTTCGATCTTCCACTGGGTCGGGGAGCCATCGGTGGCCTGCCACTGGGAAAGGTCGGTGCCATCAAATAAGACAACCGCGTCGGCAGGTGCGGGGACAGGCAGATGCTGCGTCGGTGGCGTGACCACGGGCGGGCGGGGCCGATTGAGGTCGTGCGCTTTCCAGTGCTGCGCAAGGAGGGGAGTGGGGAGGGCGGTGACGAGCAGGCAAATAATGCTTGCTGCTAACAAGCCATTAATTCGGGGGATGCGCATGGTCAGTCTGTCTTTTGCGTGCGTTGCCAGGATACGAGCCGGGGCCAAGATAGCATTCAGCAGGCCCCTTCGCACGCCAAAAGCAGAAGTGTTACTGTTTCGGCTCGCTAGTAAAAG
>DATGCC010000888.1:0-21194 GCA_035312345.1 Rhodothermales bacterium | reverse complement strand
TCATGGGATCGCTCATTGCCATTCTGACCCAGTCGCTGGCCCGGATTATGCGCACGCTGGAGAGTGGCCTCACGCCCATCTACATCAACGGCCACCTGCTCATCCTCGGCTGGACGAACCGGACGCCCACCATCGTGCGCGAACTGGTGATCTCCGAAGGACGCGTACGCCGCTTCTTGAGTGGCCGCAAGACGCGCCGCCTGCGCATCGTCATCCTTACCGAAGACGTCGATGCCGAAATCCGCCAGGAGTTGCGCGATGTGCTAGGCTCGGCGCTGAAACGCAGCCAGATCATCTTCCGCTCGGGATCGTCCATGCGCATCGAGCACTTGCGGCGGGTGGACTTCACGAATGCTGCTGCCATCCTGCTGCCCGGTGCCGACTTCGAGTTGGGGGGCGCTGCCGCCACGGATACACGCATCATCAAAACCCTGATGTCGATTGCAAAGTATAGCCAGTTGCCGAACCGCCAGCAACCGCCTGTGGTCGTTGCCGAGATTTTCGACACGCAGAAGTTGCCCATTGCACGCCAGGCTTATTCCGGCGACCTCAACTTGGTGGCAGGTGATGCGTTCATCGGTCGCCTCATTGCGCAAACGGTACGGCACCGGGGCCTCTCGCATGTCTACGGCGAGTTGCTTTCCTACCAGCGCGGCAACGAGGTTTACATCCGCAACCACCCCGAACTGGCCGGGCGGCCGTTCTGGAGCCTGATTGATGTGTTTCCGAAAGCCGTCTTGCTGGGCGTCGTGCGGCCTAACGGCTCTACCTTCCAACCCTTCCTCAACCCGCCTGCCGACTTCAGCCTGACCGCCGAGGACCGCCTCGTCTTTGTCGCCAGCGATTACGAGGACGGCGATCTGGAAGACCTAGAAACCACCGGCACCTATGCGGCAGAACAACCTACGCGGCTCGACACGCCACTCCAGCCGCAACGCCGCCTCCTGTTTCTGGGCTGGAGCCACAAAGTCCCGGCACTCATCTACGAGTTTAGCAGCTATCTCAATGAACGATTCGAGATTGACGTGCTTTCGGTAGTGCCAGCCGACGAGCGCAACGACGTAATATCCCGCTTTAACTTCGACCCAGACCATGTGCAGGTGCGCCAGTTGGAGGGCGACTATGCCATCCAGACCGACCTGCTGGCCGTCAATCCGACCAGCTACGACAACCTCATTTTCCTCGGCAGCGACTGGGTCGAATCCGGCGAGGCTGCCGATGCTCGGACGATCCTTGGCTACGTGCTGCTACGGGCCACCCTCCCGCCTGATTATCCAGCCGAGATCCTGGTCGAGTTGATCGACCCGTCCAATGCCCGCCTCTTCCAGCAGCGCCCCGGCGAAGTCATCATCAGTCCGCTGATCCTCAGCCATATGCTTGCACACGCCGCGCTACGCCCCGAACTGCCGGTGGTTTTCGAGGAACTTTTCGGCCCTGGCGGTGCAGAGATTTTCTTCCGCTCTGCGACCGACTACGGTCTCACAGGCGAATCTGTAGGCTTTCAGGACCTCCAACGCCACGCTGCCCAACACGGTGAAATTGCCCTCGGACTACGTCTGGCTGCTACCACCGACCGCGTCGATGGCGGCGTCCACCTCAATCCCTCCCGCCTCCAACGCTGGACCCTCGAAGCCGACGACGAGATCGTGGTGCTGACGACGTATGGGTGAAAGCTGGAAAAACAGAAAATGGGAAATGGTGGAAGGATGTTGTTTGTCCTCCACCATTTCCCATTTTCTAATACCCCAATCTCCAACTACCGCATCGGGATGGTATCTACGCGGCGGGCCTGCGAGGCTCCGTCTTTCTTGCTGGTTAAGGTATTGTCAGCCCCTTCGCCGACGGTGAGCATGCGACTGCGGGCGATGCCCTGCTGGGCATAGTACCCTTCTACAGCGCGGGCGCGGTCTTCGGAGAGGCGCTGCTGTTGGCGCTCGTCGGCTCCGGCATGGCCCACGATCCGCACATCCATGTTCGGGCATTGCGCCAGGATATCGACGTTGTCACGAAGAGCCAGCTTGGCGCGATCATTGAGCGTGCTGGAGTTGCGGTCGAAATAGGCCGAACTCATCACCGTCACTTCGCGGCACACCTCCGCCTCATAAGGCAACACCGTGATCGATAGCGTACGCGAGTCGTTGCCGGTGTCGTTCGACAGGTTGAGCGTCACGGTGTAGGTGCCAGGCTGGTTGAAGGTATAGACCGGCTCGGCTTCGGTGCTACGGCCGCCATCGCCAAAGTCCCAATTGTAGCGCAAGGGCGGGTCGCCCTGAACGGTCGAACGGAAGCGCACAGGCGTGCGGGTATCCGGGTTGGTCGGGTTGGCCGAGATGGTAACAATTTCAGCCGGAATCGCCAGCACATCTACGCGCATCGTCTGCGAAGCCGTCCCGGCACGGTTGGTCGCCGAAAACTTGATGGTATAGGTGCCAGGGCGGGCATAGCTGTGCGAGGCTGCAATGCCTGTGGACATGTTGCCGTCGCCCCAATCCCAGCGGTATTCTACCGGCATCGTGACACGGTCGGCGTTGATGCGAGCCGAGTACGATCCCGTCTCGCCTGCCAGCAGCCGTTCTGGTCCATTCACCTCTAGCACTTCGGGCGCGACGTACGCACTCTTGAAGTTGATCTTCAGCCCGGCCCCCAGCGTGGTCAGCAGATCGAAGCTAGCCCCGTCTTCGTCTTCCCTCCCATCCACGGCATCATCCGGGAAGGTGGGATGGGTGACGCCTTCGATGAAGAACGAGAGACTGTTCGACACTGGGATATCGACGCCCAGGCCAAGCAGCGCGCCGAATGCCGTCTCTGTCTCTTCAACAAACGGATCGGGGACATCGTTAAGCGTCATGCGCGTCACTTTCCCGAAGGTGACGTGCCCGCCCGTCTGGATGTAAGGCGCGACGCCCGTCTCGCTACCAAACATGTAGCGCAGCAACAGCCGCACCGTATGGCGCTTATCGTCTCCCAGCGAGTTATCGTTCGCGTCCAGCGGGGAGATGCCGGGATAATTGCCGAGTTGATAGCCCAGCCCGAGGCTTAGCGGGTACGAAAACTGGTAGCCGATTTCCGCGCCTACGTTGTAAGGGAAGCCGTCTCCTGACGAGAAAAAGGCTTTGTCCTGATCGCCCACATAGCTAGAGATGCCGACGTGCGGACGCAGGTACCAGCTTTGCTCCGGGCGCATGGCCTGCGCCGCTACGCTTTGGGCGAGCACACCGCTGATCACAAAGAGTGTGAGAATCCAGAGAGAACGGGTCATTTTCGATATCGGATTGTTGCGAATGCGGTTGGTTTTGCCCGAAAGTAAACGATTTTGCCCATGAAGCAAATGTTCGTCGCGGGTCTTTGCAGAGGTGTTACAGGCGTGCAAATTGCGTAAAGGGGTTTTTGAGGAAAGAGGAACGGGCGAGCAAGGAGGAGAAATGAGCAAGAAAACCTGCAACCGAAGACCATGAACCTGCAACCGTTTTCAATTCCCCTCGCGCAAAATCCAATCGTGTGGATCAACTTCGAGGGTCGCGTCTTCGGGAATGGTGATCGTCGCCGCACCGTTCGGCATATCGACGCGCTGCATCTCGCCATTGACCATCACGTCCACGGGCATCGGGAAGGGCAAATTATCCGGCACCTCCCAGTTTAATGCAAGCGTTGAGCCCTCTCGTCTGGTTTCAATACGCGGCAGATCCGGCTGGCGGAGATACACCTCAAAAAACCAGTCGAGATCCCTACCGGCCACGTCTTCGGCAATATGCAGCAGATCGTCGGTGGTGGCAAAGCGGCACGCCGGGCAATCCTCGGCAACCTGCGCGAGGTCTGGATCGGGATAGGCCATGCGGCGAAGCACCGTGCGGACCGCATCCTCGCCGATGAGGTACCGCAACGTGTGGACCACCCAGGCCCCTTTGCTGTAGATGTCGTGTCCGTCGTAAATCTCCTTCGACGAAAGCGTTCCACGGGGCGCGACTGCTTTCCGATTGCCGATGCCGCCGCGCATACTCGCCATGTATTCGTGGTAGGCCGCCTCGTCCATCAGGTGCTCCCGATAGAGCGGCTGCATGTACGAGCCGATGCCCTCGTGCAGCCACATGTCGCTCCAATCTGCATTCGTCACCAGGTTGCCCCACCATTCGTGCGCCAGTTCGTGCTGGTGCAGCGCGTCGAACCCCCAGTCGACTCCGCCTGTCATCGCGCCGTTGTCAAAGTTGGCTCCGTAGGCGATGATGGTCTGGTGCTCCATGCCAAGGTGCGGCGTCTGTGCCACGCCATATTTATCAGCCCGGAAGGGATACGGCCCGATGGTCTCTTCAAAAAAGGCGACTTGATCGAGAATCTCCGGGAAAAGCGCCTGGCCTTTTTCATAATCTTCTGGCAGCACGTAGAACACCACCGGAAACGTCCCGCCCGCCACACTTTCCATCTCGTCCTCAATGGTGCGGTACGGCGCAATATTGAGCGCCACGTTGTAGACGTTGATGGGTGTGGAGATGAGCCAATGGTAGGTGCTGGTACCATTATCGTGGGCGGCTACCTCTTGCAAACGCCCGTTTGTCGCCACCACGAGCGGATCGGGCACGGTGATATGCAAAGCCATCGAGTCTGGCTCGTCGGAGACGTGGTCCTTGACGGGCCACCACACATCGGCTCCGATGGTCTGGCAGGTCGTAGCAATCCACGGATCGCCCGACGGGGTACGCGCCCAGGTGAACCCACCTTCCCACGGCGGATTGGGCGCCATGCGAGGATGACCGCCGTACGTCACCGCCACCGTCACCTCCTCGCCGGGCTGCTTTGTATAAGGAAAGGCTGCCCATATTTTACCGCTGCGTCGCTCAAAGACCAGTTCCTCTTCCGATCCATCAGCCTGTACTTGCTGCACCTGCTCCACATCCAGCAGCGGGTCGAGGTCGAGTACGAACCACGCAAGCGGCGAGGCGATGCGGACCGTGGCCGTCAGCGTGCCGCCGATGGTGCTGTCAGCGGGATTGACGCGCAGGTCGAGGTCGTAGAAAGTGACGTCATAGGCCGCCTGCTCCGGCATCAGCAAACCACCCGAATTGTAGGGGTCGTTCTGGGCCTGGCCGGGCTGACACCCCAGCAGCATAAAAGCCATCGTCAAAAGGAGAAAAGCACGCATAGGAAGGGGTTGGAGCTAGATAAGAAGGTGGGTGGGTCAAAACGGTATTGCAAACGATGCGGCGCGCAGGAAGTGCCCATCGCCACCGTGTGCAACACAGCTCATCTGGCACAGTTCAAGACGAATCTCCTACCCTTTCTGTTGCACATGCTTTTCCGACGCCTGCTTTTCCTCTGTGGCTGCTTGCTCTGTACCCTGCCCATGCAGGCACAAACAACCATTGCGGGCCGGGTGACCAATCTCGACGCGGGCGGACCGTTGCCGAATGTACGCGTCATGCTGTGCAGCAATCATGGCATGGCACCCTCCCACCGACGCGAAACGATGACAGACACGCAGGGGCGCTTCGTGCTGAAGGATGTGCCATCTGGCAGATGGTGCGTTCGAACCACTTATCTCGTGCAAGACGCCGCCTACACCCTGACCAGCCCGTCGTTGCAGATCAACGAGATGCCACTCACTTTGCACTTCGCCATGCCTACGGCGCTGCAAGAACGCCTGCGCAATGAGATGGACCCAACGGACCCCAGCCCAAAGAGCCTGAGCACCATCACCGGCCTCTTAGAAGAAGGCACGGTATCCGACGCACGAGGCGTAGTCCTGCCCGGCAGCACGGGTCGGCTCGAACGCGTTCTCCAGGCCATCCTCCGGGGCCGCATTACCCGCCATGCCCATCCTGTGGCCGACCTGCTCGTGCTCCTCGGTGACACCGGCTCCCAAACCCGTACCGACGCCGACGGGCGTTTCTTTCTCAACAACCTGGAGCCGGGCACCTATCCACTCTATCTTATCCAGGGCTCCGACACGCTAGCGATTCCCGCCTTCCCGATCCAGCGCGGACCGAATGAGGTCACCTTTTCCCTCGAAGGGGCCGCCGCCCGATAAATCCAGACAGTAACTCCACCTACGGCACGGCTATGGTGAACGGCACCCGCACAGTATCCCAGGCAAGGACGACGGTCGCCGAGGTGTCGGTGAGGTCGTCGAATGAGTAGGACAGCCATTCCTGCTGCGGGCCGGATTCCGGCGTGACGGTCACGCGCAAGGCGTCCTGGGCGGGATCGTGGTCGAACGCGCCCCACTGCTCGGCCTGCTCGTTGAAGATCAAGGTCCATTCGGTTTCACCGGGGATAGCAAAGAAGGCGTAGGCTCCAGCAGCGAGCGGCTGCCCTTCGATAGTCACATCGTCGGTAAAGTGGATGACGGTGGCTTCATTGGCTCCAGCGCGCCAGACGTTCCCGTACTGCTCCAATCCGCCAAACACCTGTCGTCCCTTCACACCGGGCCGCCCGTAGGTAATCGTCACTTCGGTGGTGCCGATGGTCTGCGCGACGCTGGCATTGGGACTGGGCCGTGCTTCGTTGACACGCGGAGGCAGATCGGCAGCGACAGACGCGGCATCGGGTGTTTCCGCTACGGAATCTGTTTCTGCCATGTCGTCCGTCGCCGGGGCCGTCTCGTCCTGCGCACAGGCCATCGGCAAGAGCAGCATCATGATTGCAAAGAACGGGAGCAACAGACGAGATAGAGCAGGCATACGAGACATGAGAACCTCCTTTCTGGGTGATGGAATGAAGACGGGTGGACACAAACCTCGCCCCTTTGTACGCCTCATCCCGAGAACGTTGCCGCTTGTTGCTAAAAAAACTACATCTCAGGAAATGAGAAATAGAAATTGAAAAATGGTTATTAGGGTTTAAACCTCCATTCCTTCCCCAACTTACACCCAGAACGACGTAAACCCTTCCATTCGCAGGCGCTCCCACATAAGGCAGAGTCGGGCAGCTGTGCGCGGATAGGCCGCCTCGGGCAATACGGTGGCACGCCCTGCCGCCTCCCAGGCGTCGATCACAGCACGGGCATCTTCTTCCTCACGGAACGCCGCGCCCGTTGTGGCCCAACCAAGCAAGCCGAGTACGGCAAAACGCAACGCCCGATGACCACCCTGCAAACGCGGCAACACCTTCATGTGCAGCGCCAGATCCAGCGGATCGACGGTATCACCGGTACGCGTGCGAAACGTATCGGCTACCTCCAGGGCGTGCAGCACGAACAGCGCCACCTCGTCGCGGGTGCGGTAGGCCACCTGGGCCTGTGCCGGAGCCAGCAACCCGTTGAGGGTATCTAGCACCTCAATGGCCCGGTCCACAGCGGCCTGCTCTTCATCTGTCAGATCCGACAATCCCGCCAGTCGGATGGCTCGCGGATACCACGCTGCCACAGGCCAGGCGGTCGGCATAGTCGTTTCGTCTGTGCCGGGGCGGGCAGTGAGATGAACGTCGGCGAGCTCGAGCGTGAAGGCGCGGTCCAGCACCTTGCGGCTGAAGCTGTGGGCACTCTCATCCATGTTGACCGTGCCGACGAGTGCGAAGTTAGCAGGCAACGCTATGGTGCCCCATGCCGCATCGGCGTCGGTCAGCGAGAGGTTCAGCAACGGCAGGCTCTCGAAACCACCCGTCAGTGCAGGTCGCCGGTCTTCGATCCGGCTCAACACTTCGGCGAAATATTGTTCGACGCGAGCCAAGTTCATCTCGTCGATGAGGGCGGTGTGGTGCGTCTCGGGGTTCTCCTGTGCGGCCTCGGCGGCTCGCAATACGGCACCGGGCCGGAAACGGCCTTGTAGATCTACATAGCCCAGCACGTCGGCGCTGTCGGTCCAGTCCGGGTGAACGGGAATGAGATGCGCATGGCCGCCCGTCGCCGCTTCAACCAGCGCAGGCAACTTCGACTTGCCCGTGCCGGTGACGCCTGCCAGAATCACAAAGGGCTTGGTGCGGAGCGCCGTCACGTATGCCGCCACCTGCCATGGCTCATAGACGAACCCTTGCCCCTCGATCCACGCGATCACGGCCTCCAGGGCATCGACCCGGTCGAACGAAGGCGGGGGCGAATACGGTATCGGCTCCTCGCGGACGAGAGGTGGCTCTGGCGTTTCCTCGGCAGCGCGGGCCTGCCGGTAGGCGTCCAGCGCGACGAGCACTTTGTCGAAATCGGCCGCCTGCCGCGCACGCACAAGGAATTCGAGCACCTTTTCGTCTACCTTGGGCAGCGGATGGATGACCCGCTGCACCACGGCGCGGAAGCTGTCGTATTCCTCCGCCACATTGAGCCGATCCTCAAACGCCGCGTAGGGCACGCGGTCCTCTTCGGAAAGGGCGACGAGCGTGCGGACGCGGATGCGATGCGGATAGTGCCGCCCGGCCACCAGAGGCGTCGTATCCTCAAAAGTCTGGCTGACGACCTCAAACATACCTGCGATGACCTGCACGCCGGAAAGATAGGCGAACACGATGTCGCCCGGACGCATATCCTGCAAGGCCTGCCGCCCATGCTGCCGCACGGCAAACGTGCCCGTTTTGACATAGACGGGATAGTTGTCTGGCGGCACGGCCCACAGCCATGCCCGCTTCGTCTCTTGCGTGTGACTTGCCCTTGTCAGCGTACAACCTCTAGGTTGGGAACGTCAGCGAATCACCCCAAAACTACGCACAGCGGACCTTGCAATCGAGAAATTGTTTTTACAATGCGTAGGAGAATGGTTTTCTGTTTCGGACGGACACCTGTTTTGGATGGACCCATCGTGCGGAGGGACACGCGGGTCCGTCCCTACGAATGCCATGATTGACGGATGGCGATAACCTTCTCCCTCTCACCCTTTCTCCCTTTCCTAACCCTCTTCCCACTTCCCTCAGAAAAATGACGGACATCAACCGCACCCTCTACGACATCTCGCAAGACCTCGTCGCGCTCTATGAACGGCTCGAAGAACTGGGCGGCGATGTCACCTCCCCGGAGGTAGAACAGGAAATCGATACGTGGTTCGAGGACCTGGGCCGGGAGCGCGACCAGAAGCTGGACAACTACGCCGCGCTGATCCGTGAACTCGAAAGCCGCGCCGAGGCCCGCAAAGCCGAAGCCCGCCGCCTCGCCGACCGTGCCCGCCGCGACGCCGAGCACGCCGACTACCTGAAGAACCGGCTCGTCCTCTTCTTTCAGCAACACGGCCTCAAAACCGTCGAGACGCCGCGCTACCGGCTGACGGTGCAGCGTAGCGGAGGCCGAACGCCCGTCGTGCTCAAATCCGACCCCGAAACGCTACCCGAGGAGTTCCAGCGCTGGAAGGTAAGCGCCGACCTCGACGCCATCCGAGAGGCGCTCGAAAGCGGAGCCGCGCTCGACTTCGCCGAGTTGGGCGAACGCAGCCACTACGTCCGCATCAGCTAGCCTGTGTCTGTAATCAGCCTGTTATAAACGCGGCGTGGTTATCGCCGACGGGCTCCCTTTGCGCTATTTTACGGTCACAAGATCCATTCACCTACTGTAAACAACCCATGCTTTACCGCTCCTTCTTCTTCGCTTGCATGCTGGCCCTCCTGCTCGTTCTGAGCGGATGTGGCGGGCAATCCGACGAATCATCGGATGCCGCAACTGCGGATTCAGCAGCGACCGCCTCTCCTGCGGCCCTCATTTCTGTATCTGATATCGCCGAGAGCGCCATCCGTGGAAATGCAGAGCAGGCGCTCGCCAGCCTCCCACCCGCCGAGCAGGTAGACCGCAGACCCCGGCAAAACCGGCACGACTCCACCCAGGTCGATACCCTGCGCACCCTGTACTATAACGGCCTCTTCATTCGCGTCTACGATGTATCCTCGTCCGATAAAGCCCTTATCCAGCACATGGAAGTCACCAGCAGAGATTTTGCCACAGAAGAAGGCATCACGGTAGGAACGAGCCGCGCAGAAGTCGAGCAAAAGCTGGGGCAGCCAGACAAAAAAGAGGGAAACACATACGTCTACAACCTCGGCACTGAAGCACCCAACCAACTCCACATCCCATTTGAAAACAACAAAGTAAGTCGCCTTTCCTGGTCGTTTCACGTCGATTGAGACATCTAAAGTGGCAAGATGTAACAGGGCCGAACCGACCACAGGCAATTACCCAGAAGTTGTAATATGGCCTCAACGCATTAAGCACAAAGCAGGAGACGCGGGTATATCCGACAAGCGCGCTCGAAAAAGCCGCCTCACCCCCGATCCTTTTTGTGCAATCTCATGTCGAACAGACCGACATTCTACCTGCTGGGCTGCATGGGCCTGACCCTGCTCTTGCTGGGCTTCACGACCCTCTCTTTCTCCTCAACCGCGCCCCCGGCTAAAGCGGTCCAGGCAGTTCTCGCTACGGCCATCGCCTCACCCTTCCTGAGCGAAGACGACCTTGTACGTAGCCTGGGCGAGCCAGAGGCGATCCGCACCGAGACCGTCGCCAACGCCTACGATGACGGGCAAACCGACACCGTGCGTCACCTCACCTACGACGGCCTCTCGCTGTCAATTTACGAAGTAGCAGATCCGCACAAGTCCATTCTGTACCACATCGAACTCACGAGCGGCAGCTACACCTCACCGGAAGGAATCCGCGTAGGCCAGCCAAAACAGGATGTGCTCAGCACGCTCGGCAACCCCACCCTCCGTGCTGCCGACCGCTACGTCTACGCAGGCAGCGATGCCCATCCCGTAGACCTGGTCGTCTCGTTGACAAACGACCGCGTTTCGCAACTGGCCTGGATGGTGCATTTCGAATAGTTTCGGGTTTGAAGTTCAAGGTTCAACGTTTTCTCAGTCATCATTGAACTTTAAAACCTTGAACGTTATGCCCTCCCCCGGTAGCGTAATGCCAGCAGCGTGAGGTCATCGGCCTGGGCGGTGCCATCAGCAAACACTTCGACGGTGTGGAGTACATGACGAATCATAGGTTCGGCAGCCTCTCCGTTTGAAGCATGCAGACAAGTTGCCAGCCGTTCCTCTTCAAATTGCTCGTTGTGCTCGTCTACCGCCTCCGTCACGCCATCGGTGTAGAGCAACAGGCTGTCGCCAGGCTGTAGCGTAATGGTTCCGGGCTGATAATCGAAGTCACTCGCCAGGCACAGCCCAATGCCACCTGTCCGGGGCACCAGCGCGACCTCGCCCGAGGCGCGCACGACGTACGGCAGATTGTGACCCGCATTGCAATACGTCACCGCACCCGTCCGCGTGTCGAGCAAGCCATAGATCAGTGTCACGAACATGCGCGGCAGGCTTTCGGGATGCAGCACCCGGTTGACGTGACGAACGCACGTTTCGACAGGCAGACCGCGCAACGCCGTGGCCCGCACCATCGTGCGCGTGACGGCCATGAACAGCGCTGCGCCCATCCCCTTGCCGGACACATCGCCTAGCACGAAACCAAGCCGGTCGTCGTCCACCAGAAAAAAATCGTAGAAATCGCCGCCGACTTCGCGGGCAGGCAGCATGGTGGCGTGCAGGTCAAAGTCCGAGCGATCTGGAAACGCCGGGAAGCGCGACGGGAGCGATGAAAGCTGAATCTGGCGGGCCAGATCGAGTTCGTGCTGGAGGCTATCGAGTTGGGTACGCAGGACGGTCGCCTCCTGCAATGCCTCCACCTCACGGATGGTCTTATCAACGGTGGTTTCGAGATCGACGAAGTCAATGGGCTTGATGATGAAATCGAACGCGCCCCGGTTCATCGCCGTGCGGATGTTGCTCATGTCGCCATAGGCCGAGACGATAACGACCTTGATGAGTCGGTCCAGGTCGCCGATGCGGTCGAGAAGCGTCAAGCCATCCATGCGCGGCATGTTGATGTCCGTCAGCACCACTGCAATGTCCGGGTTGGCCTCCAGCGCGGCGAGGGCCTCGATGCCGTCACCGGCAAAGACGAAGTCTATCTCGCCGCTCCGCACCCGCCGCCGGAATTTCTGCCGGATCAGCAGTTCCAGGTCGGGTTCATCATCAACAACGAGTAGGCGGGTGGGCATGGGATTGCAAAAGGGAGAACGGGTATGAAAAGATCTGTGGATAGTGGGTGGTAAATGGTTGATGGTGAAAGATAAGGTCGTTTGGCTATCCACTATACACGATCAACTATCCACCAAATCCCCTCTCCCTTTCCTAAACCACTTGCTTGAACGCTTCGGCTACATCGGGCGGAACGGCGGTGAAACGCACCTGAAGCCCTCCATCTTCCTTCCCTTCGCCCATCACCTTGGCATAAAGGTCACCCATCATTTCGGCAGGTTCGTCGGGCATAGACAGTGACATTTTGAGGTTGTCGAGCCGCTTGGGCGGATTTTCGGTGCGGATGGTGGCACCCAGGCTCGACAGCGCAATGATTTCGCCGTCCCACTTGGGCCCACTCAGATGCTTGCCATCAAGGATGGAGAACTCGAACGGGAGCGGCTCATCAAGCGCTCGCATCTTTTCTTCCTGTACCGGCACCTTCAGGTTATAGGGGTCACCGATAGCGTCTACCGCATACAACTTCATCGGCTGCGTCATGCCTTTGGCAGCTACCTCCAGTTGCTCGCCAATCTCGACGGTCGACCCTGCCTCCTCCAGTGTGGCTTTCGAGATCAGAATCTGCCCGCCCACCGTGTATGTCTCGATACGACTGGTGAGGTTGACGTGGCTGCCGACGGCTCCGTACTTCATCCGCTTCTCCGAGCCGATGTTGCCCACAACCACCTCGCCCGTGTGGATGCCGATGCCCATCTCCAACGGGGTTATCTTCATGTCTGCAACTTCCTCGTTCACGCCGCTCATGGCCTGCTGCATATGAACGGCACAGGCGACGGCCCGTTGCGCATCGTTTTCGCGGGGGATGGGCGCACCGAAGATGACGAAGATGGCATCGCCGATAAACTCGTTGATGGTGCCCTGGTACTGGGTGATGACCTCGGCCATGCGGCCCAGGAACGTGTTGAGAATCTCGACGACCTCTTCGGGCGGCAGGCGCTCGGCGGTCGTGGAGAAGCCGCGCAGGTCGGACATCAACATCGTCACCTTGCGCTTCTCGCCGCCGAGTTGGAGCGCCTCGGGGTCTTCCATTAACGCCTCGACCACCTCGTCGGAGACGTACCGCCCAAAGGTGCGGCGCATCTGTGTGGCTTTCTTCAACTGCTCAACATTCACCCGCGTCTTTTCGACCGTCGCCTCCAGATCGTCCAGTTCGATGGGCTTGACCAGGAAGTCGAACGCGCCCTGGTTCATAGCCCGCCGGATGTTGTCCATATCGCCATAGGCGGAGACGACGATGGAGCGCAGCATGCGATCCAGGTTGTTGATCTCCGCCAGCAGCTTCAGGCCATCCATGCGCGGCATGTTGATGTCCGTCAGCACAATGTCGATATCGGGATCGGCGTCGAGCTTCTCCAGGGCTTCCTGGCCGTCCCCGGCGAACTGAAAGTGGAGGGTACCGTTGCGGATCTGCTTACGAAACTTCATCTGGACGAGCGACTCCAGATCCGGCTCATCATCGACGACGAGAATCTTGACGGGCGCATCGCTCATAGTCCAAACACCTCCCCCTTGAGGGTGGCAAAGTCGAGCGGCTTGGTCAGGTAGCCATCGGCCCCATTGTCGATGGCGATGCGGTAATTTTCTTCGTCGCCGTAGGCCGTGATCATGTGAACCTGAATGTCGGGAAACTGCTGCTTGATGCGTTTGAGAAGTTCTAAGCCAGACATCCCCGGCATGTTAATATCCGAGAGCACAAGCACAATGTCCGCCCGGCCCTCCTGCGACAGGTACGCCAGCGCATCTTCTCCCGAAAACGCAAAATGCAGTTCCAGCAGGCCCTTTTTGATTTCGCGCCGAAAGCGCTGCTTGAAGAGCCACTGGACGTCCTCTTCGTCATCAACAATCAGTACTTCGTGAGGCGTTTCCATGGATGTGTTTAAAAGTCTAGGAACCTAAGCGACTATAAGGCTAAGCATCTGGGCAGCCAGATAAGCATGAAAGCCAAATCGTAGGCTCGTAGTTTCATAGCCTCTTAGGCTCCTGCTTTCTCTTCATCAACTTCCAGGTCGAGCGGAAGGGTGATTATAAACAATGTAGACGTGTCTTGCTCGCTTTCGACGGTGAGGGTGCCGCCGTGGCCCTGGGTCACCACATCGTAGCTCATCGAGAGCCCGAGGCCGGTGCCCTCGCCCGACGGCTTGGTGGTGAAGAACGGCTCGAAGATTTTCTCCTGTACCTCCTCAGGAATGCCAATGCCGTTGTCTTCCACACGGATCTCGACCTGATCGGCCCGCTTCCGGGATTGCACCTTGACGGTCGGCGCGTACTCTTCGCCAGCCTCCTTTTGCTTCTCGTAGACAGCGTAAAAGGCATTGCCGAGCAGGTTGATAAAGACGCGCCCCATCTCCTGCGGCACTACGGCTACCTCGCCCAGCGCCTCGTCGTAGTCCTGCTTGATGGTGACGTTGAAATCCGGGTTGGAGGCCCGCATGCCGTGGTAGGACAGGTTGACGTATTCGTCCAGCAACTTGTTCAGATCCACGGGATAGCGCTCGCCGGCCTTGCCCCGCGAGTGCAGCAGCATCCCCTTGACGATGTTGTCAGCGCGATGCCCGTGCTCGTTGATTTCTCGGCGTTGAAGGTCAGGTCGTTGAGCAGCTCGTTGATTTCCTCGTAGGTCTCTGCATCCATCTGCTCTTTTTGCGTCTCTATAAGCTCGCGCAGGTCGTTGCTCAACTCTACCGAGAGTTGCCCGAAATTGTTGACGAAGTTGAGCGGGTTCTTGATCTCATGCGCAATGCCCGCCGTGAGTTGCCCCAGCGACGCCATCTTCTCGCTCTGGATGAGCTGGGCCTGTGCCGATTTCAGGTCTTCGAGGGCTTTGCTGACTTCGTCTTTCTGGTGCTCTAGCCGTTCATTGTGTTCCGAAATGGCCTGGTTGGCAACTTCAAGCTGCCGCCGGGATCGTGCCTGCACATGCTCGTAAACCAGAATGACACCGATAAAGAACATGCCGAGGCCGCCGTAGATGATGACCGGAAACAACGGGATGTAGGTTTCAGGAAACCGAGGGAACGGCCGCCACCCGCCCACCACATTGACCACGAAGAGCGCAATCAGCGTCGCCAGAAACACCGCCGACCACACGTAGCCGGAGCGCTTGCCAGCATACCAGAAGGCCAGCACCATCAGCGCGAACAGCCACGCAATGACGGGCGAGTGGATGCCACCGCTCGTCAGCATCATCACCAGCAGCGCGGCAAAGTTTACCAGAATGAAAAGGTTGGAGGAAAGCACCTGCCTGCCCGTGACACGAAAAACGTAGGCACACAGCACATTGAGCAGGATCGCGCTGACGAGGCTGATGATGCCAATGGGGTACGCAATCAGCACGTACAGCAGAATGTAGAGCACACTGATCCCCAGCAACACCAGCGACAGGATGGTGCTGAACCGTGCCCGGTTGAGCGTCTCTGGCTCCTTCTTCAGCGAAGGATGGATAAACCAGTCGACGAGGTAGGTAAAAAATTGAATCATGTTAACCCGGTAGCGTGATGACAAAGCTGGCTCCGTGATCCGGCGCACTCTCCACCATCAGCGTACCCCCGTGCCCCTGCGTGATGATGTCGTAGCTCAACGAGAGGCCCAAACCCGTGCCTTCCCCCGTCGGTTTCGTCGTGAAAAACGGCTCGAAGATCCGGTCGCACATCGCTACCGGCATCCCCGGCCCATTATCTGCAACCAGAATCTCAACCTTGTCGCCTTCGCGCTGGGTCGAGATCACCACCTGCGGCGCGTAGGAGCCGTTGACCTGAGCGGTCCGTTCATACACGGCATCGAAGGCGTTGTCCAACAGGTTTAAAAGCACCCGCCCGATCTCCTGCGGCACGATCTCCACGGGCCCCACATGGCTCCCCATGTTCTTTTTGATCTCTACGTTGAAGTCGGGCACCTGGGCGCGTTTGCCGTGGTACGCCAGGGCCACATACTCCTCCACCAGCGCGTTGAGGTCTACCACTTTGCGCTCGCTGCTCCCGGCGCGGGCGTGCTGCATCATCGCACGCACGATGCTGTCGGCGCGGCGACCATGCTCCTCGATCTTGGCTGCGTTCATCTTCAAATCAGAGAGAATCGCCTGGATCGCCTCAGCGCCGGTGCCCTCATCGATTTCTTCTGCGAGTTCATCGGCCAGTTCCCGCGAGAGCGCGGCGAAGTTGTTGATGAAGTTGAGCGGGTTCTTGATCTCATGCGCGATGCCTGCCGTCAGGGCACCCAGCGAGGCCATCTTCTCCTGCTGCACGAGTTGCGCCTGGGCGGCTTTGAGGTCAGCCAGGGACTGGTTGAGTTCGGCTGTGCGCCGGGCCACCTCTCGCTCCAGTTCACGGTTTCGACCTTCGAGCGCATCCCTCAACGTGTCGCCTTCCTTCTGCATCACATCCGAGACAGAGAAATGGCAATGGACGATCAGCCACCGAGGACCCTGACGTTCCAGCAGAAAAGAGCAACGAGGCTCAACCACATGCGTATCGGCCTCTATCTGAATCTCCGACCTGAGTTGCCCTTCGGCCAGGGCCACAGAGGGATCTAGCACCCGTGCGTTCATCCAGACTACTTCGGTGGTAGACGGATAGGGCATGGCCTTCTTTTCGCGCTCAATGAGGGCATGAAACGCGGTCCGTGACGGATAATAATCTCCCGGCCCGGTCCCAAGTCCTGTAAAGTCTTCGCCGATATAACCAAGAATGGCCTCAATGGCCTCCGCATCCGCTAACATCCAGGCATCTAGAAAGGCATAGATGGTACGCAGCACCTCCGCCTCGGTATTGTGTTGCATGGGCTTATTTTTACACTTTGGAAGATCAGGAAAATCGAGAAACCCCGTTAATCAGGTAGTCGGATCACAAACGCCGCCCCCTGACCTTCCTCACTCTCGACATGCAAGGTACCGCTGTGCCCCTGCGTGATGATGTCGTAGCTGAGCGAGAGACCCAGGCCGGTACCGCTGCCTGTCGGCTTCGTCGTGAAGAAGGGCTCGAAGATTTTGGCTTCGACGTCAGCGGCAATGCCAGGCCCATTATCCTCGACGCGGATTTCCACCTCACCACCTACCCTCCGCGTCGATACCGTGACTTTCGGCGCATACTGCCCGTTTGCCTGGGTGGCCTGCTCAGTCACGGCGTCGAAAGCATTCGCCAGCAGATTGATCAATACCCGCCCAAAATCCTGCGGCATCAGTTCTACATGGCCCACCTCCTCGCCATACTCACGCGCAATATCGGCGTTGAAGTCAGGCGTCTGTGCCCGTTTGCCGTGCCAGGAGAGATCGACGTACTCATCGACAAACTTGTTGAGCGCCACCGTCTCGCGTTCGCCGCTACCGGCCCGCGCATGTTGCATCATTGAGCGAACAATGGAATCGGCTCGTTTACCGTGCTCTTCGATCTTCGCAGCGTTGAGTTTGATGTCACCCAGGATGGCGTGAATCTCCTCGGGATCGGTTTCTTCTTCGAGTTCGTCGGCCAGCTCCCGCGAGAGCGCGGCGAAGTTGTTGATGAAGTTGAGCGGGTTCTTGATCTCATGCGCGATGCCGGCGGTGAGCGCGCCCAGCGACGCCATTTTTTCGCTCTGGACAAGTTGCTGCTGCGTCGTTTTCAGCTCGTCCATCGCCGCTTCCACCTCGCGGTTCTTGGCCTCCAGCCGCTGGAAGTCTTCATAGCGGGCGTAGGCCACAGCAAAGGCGTCCGCCAGGGCTTGCACCAGTTCGACGGCTTCTTCGTCGAGCGGGGCCGTGCTGCCGACGTAGAGCATGCCCTGCGCGAACGGGACGAAATGCAGCGCCAGGTGCTCGGGCGGATCCTCGGCGTCGAGGTAGCGCGTGGAGGTTTCGATCAGGCCGCGCTCCTGCAAGAATTGCGTCCAGTCTCGCATCTGTGCGGCGTTCCACTCTTCCTTGTAGACGGTTCCTTGCCGCCAGTGCGCCACGGTGGCGGTGACGAGCGGCGCATCGTCGAAACCGAGGTGCAGTACTGCCAGCGCCTTGCCTTCGGGGGTAGTCAGGAAGACCTGCATGACCTCGGCGGCCTCGTCGATGATGAAGACGCCGCACCGGAAGAAGGGCACGCCGAGCGTGGTCAGCTCACGCCAGATGAGCGGGGTGATGCGCTGGAGGTCGTCGGCGCTACGCATCGAAGCAATCTCAGCACGGACGCGGTCGAGGGCAGCCTGCCGCTCGGCCTCGCGGGCCTGTTCTTCGGCTTGTTGGAGATCAAGGAAGCGGACATAAGCTTGCTCAAAAACATTGGCAAATCGCTTCAAAATCTCTTTGTCACTCTCTGAAGGAACGATGTCTGTGAAGGAGGGGATAAGAATAGCAGCGTTTTTGGACCACGCAAAGGTAAGCGCATGATGTTCGGCTGCTAAAACCCATTCCTTAAATTCATCTGGAAAGTATTTGTAATCAGAGTGCTCAAAGGCATGTAAAAAAAAGCTGTTTTTTTCATCAACAGAGTACGCCTTGCTAAAAAAATCTTCGCCGCTTTCCCTGGAGTGCCAGGCTTCCTTAAAGATCTTGTGATCAAAGTAGGGTAAGAGATACGGTTTGGAACTTGAAAAATCCGAGGAGGCAAGCCAGTGTACCACGTCTTTCGAATCGGGGAAGTAGGTACAAATAATCACGCCGCCGGCATCCATGATAACACCCAGATCCTGCAATTTTTCGGCCACCAGCGTGACCACCTCCTGCAACTCATCCGGCTTATGCATGGCCATCGTACGGGCACGGACCTTTTCCAGGGCCGCCTCGATCTGTGCTTCCCTTAATTGCTCTTCTGACTTTCTGAGGTCTTCAAAACGCTTATAAGCCAGGTCAAACGCAGCACCCATCTTTGTAAGAATCGATTCTATTTCCGCAGCGGGTGGTTCAAGTAAATCAATACACATGCGTCCGTTATACAGGGGTACACAGGGATGATACAAGTGCGTTAACCCCGTCGCTTTCACGAATTGATCTGCCTCATCAGCTTGTATCTCTTTATCATGGTCTCTCAAAAACTGAAAGGTTCTTTGCAGATCGTTTTCGTTCTGTATAACCAGGAAATACTTTCCGGTATCAGCGAAAACCCTGCGAACATAGAAATCCGGATCAGTGTCGTCTAAGCGGAAGCTGATATCTAAGGGGAGATGTAATTTTTCTTCTGTGAGTTCAAGCGATGAAAGATCCCACATCCGGTAGTTGCCACCCGCTTCCCGGAGAAAAATGGTAGCGGCGGCCACGCCGGGAATATCAAGACCCATTACTTCTTCTTTAAGCTTGAACACCACTTCAAGTATCTCTTCTGATTTGAACATCGCCAACGCCCTGGCTCTCACCCTTTCTACAGCAAGATTTATTTGTGCTTCTCTTGCCTGTTCTTCTGCTTTCTTCAAGTCCAGGTAGCGTCGATAGGTCAGGGCAAAGACCGCTGCGAACCGCTGGAAAACCTGGATAGTCTCCTCGGCCAACGGCTGCTCGGTAAACGCAAAAAGCCCCCCTTCCGGAAAATTGAACAAATGTGCGAAATGGCTTCCCGAAGGGTTGGCGTCTTTGGGAAACGCGTACTCCGGCGCATTCTTCAGGGCCTGATAGTACGCCTGCATATCCTCGCCCGCCAGCGCGTAGGTGTAGTACGGCTGCTTCGCTTTCCACGCCTCAAACACCTCTTCGAGCATCGGATGCATCGTCGTGTCGAGCCGACCTAATACCCGCAGGTCGCTGTCGCCTTCGGTCGCCGTCGCGGTCCATAGGTCCATGTGGCCGCTGTCGTGGATGATGTTGATGCCGCAGCGCAGCGTGGCGACCCCCAGCCGTTCCAGTTCGGCGAAGACAACAGCAGTAGCATCCGAGAGGTCGTCGCTGCTGTGCATGGCCATGGCCCGCGCCCGGACGCGCTCCAGCGAGGCTTCGATCTGCGCCTCGCGGGCCTGCGCCTCGGCTTTCTTCAGGTCGAGGAAACGTGCGTAGGTTTGTTCAAATACGTTTCCAAAACGCTTGAATATATCATGTGCTTCGGGACAGGATTCTAGTGTAATGAACAACAGATTACCATGAGAAAAATTGACCAGATGATGGATTTGTGTTTCCGGTAAGGCGTGCCCTGATTGCTCTATTTCACTGAACGTTTCATCAAATACAGGAATATTTTTGCGTAAATAGCGATAATGCTCCTGCATGCTCTCGCCGCTCATTTCTAGTACATAAAATTCTTCTCCCTTTTTCTTTGATTCATCGAAGCGGATGAAATTCGGATCTTCGGTTAAAGGAATTTTAAAACCCGGATTGATACCACCGCCCTCAGGATTACTCATCCATGAGGTAAACTCTTTCTCTCCTTTTTCCCAGATATTATACCCGCACCCAAACGCAGGGACGCCCAAAGCCTTTACTTGTTGAAAGAGCAGGGCCGCAGCTTCTTTTAATTCGCTGCTATGCTGCATCCCTATTGTTCGTGCCCGAACTTTTTCCAAAGCCGCTTCAATCTGGGCTTCCCTCGCTTGCGCTTCGGCTTTTTTGAGATCGAGAAAGCGGGTATATGTTTGTTCAAATACTTTGGTGAAACGCTGGCTTAACTCCTTCAGATCATCATTGGGCTCTATAGTAATCAAGAGCAGATATCCGTGTTTAAAAAACCCAACATAATAACATTGTTTTGCTGGCAATGATAATCCTGAATCTTCCAGTACGTCAATGGCTTTAGCTACTGATGGAATAGTTCGCAAATTGGCATAATGCTTTTCTAAGGCTTTACCTTTCCAGATTTTGTGGTGTGTTGCTGCACCTTTCTTGTGTACTTGATAAATATTATTGTGGGTCGGGTCTTCTTTGTATGGTATTTGCATGGGCGGTAGCAATCCACCAGAATCGGCACCCATCCATAGTTCAACCATGTCATCTTTTTGCCAGGTGCAAAACCCACAGCTCCACGTCTCAAAACCCAAGTTTTTTATTTGATGAAACAATACCGATGCTGTTTCTGACAGTTCTTCGCTCTTTTGCATGGCCATGGTTCGGCTACGCACGCGTTCAAGGGCGGCTTCGATCTGCGCTTCCCGTGCCTGCTCTTCCGCTTGTTTCAGGTCGAGATACCGCCGATAGGTCAGGGCAAAGACCGCGGTGAACCGTCTGAGTATCTGCATTGCCTCTTCAGCCAGCGGCTGCTCGACAAAGTAATAAAGCCCTCCTTCTGGAAAAATAAACAAATAGGCGAAGTGCCTTGCCGTAGGCCGAGCGT